>NZ_LFJT01000047.1:0-49753 GCF_001682645.1 Delftia sp. JD2 | reverse complement strand
CGCTGCAGGCGGGGGGGCGGGTGGCTCGGGCAGGGACAGCGCCCGCGTCTGCATGGCTGCCACCTCGGTGTGCGGCGCTGACACCTGGCTCCACAGCGGCAGGCCCAGCAGGGCCAGGGCGTGCACGCCCAGCACCACGGCGGTGAGGGCGGGCAGGGCGCGCTGGCGCAGGCTCATGTCAGTTATCCATAGTGCTGCGCGCCACCCACAGCCCATGAAACCGGCGCGGCCCAAGGCCAGGGACAGCGAGCAAGGGCCTACGCCGGCCGCGCCGCCCCGCAGCGAGGCTGTCGTCCCCCTTCCAGGGGGAAGGCGCGAAGCGACTCAGGGGGTGTAGCTTCATCTCAGGCATTCCAGCCCAGGTCCTGGGACAGCTGGACGCAGGCCTCGCGCAGGGGCGCATCGATGGCGCCGCCGTATTCGGGGTCGAAAGTGGCAATCGAGCCCAGCGTGGTCAGGCCCAGCACGATATGGCCCGAGGAGTCGAAGACCGGCGTGCAAAAGGCCACGATGCCGGGCAGCACGGTATCGACCACGCGGGCGGTGCCGCGCTCGCGCACCTCGGCCAGCATGGCGTCTATGGCCTCGGGGGTGAGCGGCAGGTCCTTGCGCTGGATGCGGCGGGCCTTGTCCACCTCGGGCTCCAGCAGCGGGGCCGTGACCTCGCGCGGCAGCCAGGCCGCGAAGCAGCGCCCGGTGGCCGAGGCCAGCATGGGCATGACATCGCCCAGGCGCAGGTTGGCGGTGACCGACTGGGCGCTTTCCTCCCAGTGCACGATGGTCGGCCCGTGGTTGCCCCAGACGGCGATGGCCGCCGTGTGGTGGATGCGCTCCATGAGCGCGGGCATGCGTTCGCGCGCCAGCCGCACGGGGTCCAGCCGCGCCAGCGATGCCAGGCCCAGCTTGAGCGAGGCCGGGCCCAGGTCGTAGCGGGAGGTGCGCGCGTCCTGGGTGACCAGGCCGATGCGCTGGAAGCTCACGAGGTAGCGGTGCGCCTTGGCGGCGCTCATGCCGGCGTCGGACGCCAGGTCCTTGAGCATCTGCGGGCCCCGGGCGCGCGTCAGCGCCTCCAGCAATGTAAAACCGACCTCGACCGATTGAATCCCTGCGCGTTCCTTGTCCATTGCAATAGAATTTGGTTTTGTTTAGTTAAATCAATTTAACTTATCGTAATTCGTGGCTGCGTCGCCATGGGTATCCAGGCCGCTGCCCGGATGCCGTGGCGCGCGGCGGCGGCACGGGGGAGCAGCATGAAACTTGCCACATACAAGGACGGATCGCGGGACGGGCAACTGGTCGTGGTGTCACGCGACCTGAGCCAGGCCCATTATGCGACCGGCATAGCGAGCCGCCTGCAGCAGGTGCTCGACGACTGGAGCTACATGGCGCCCCAGCTGCAGGACCTGTACCACCTGCTCAACAGCGGCAAGGCGGTCCATGCCTTTGCCTTCGATCCGCGCCAGTGCATGGCGCCGCTGCCGCGTGCCTACCAATGGGCCGATGGCTCGGCCTACATCAACCATGTGGAGCTGGTGCGCCAGGCGCGCGGCGCCGAGGTGCCCGCCAATTTCTACACCGACCCGCTGATGTACCAGGGCGGCAGCGACGATTTCCTGGGCCCTTGCGACGATGTGGTGGTGCCCAGCGAGTCCATGGGCATCGACTTCGAGGCCGAGATCGCCGTCATCACCGCCGACGTGCCCATGGGCGCCACGCCCGAGCGTGCGCTGGGCGGCGTGCGCCTGGTCATGCTGGCCAACGACGTGAGCCTGCGCAACCTGATCCCCAATGAGCTGTCCAAGGGCTTCGGCTTCTTCCAGTCCAAGCCCGCCACCTCCTTCAGCCCCGTGGCCGTGACGCTGGACGAGCTGGGCGACGCCTGGAAGGGCGGGCGCCTGCACCTGACGCTGCAGTCCACCTGGAACGGCCGCAAGGTCGGCATGTGCGATGCGGGCGAGGACATGAGCTTTCACTTCGGCCAGCTCATCGCCCATATCTGCAAGACGCGCAATGTGCGCGCCGGCTCCATCGTGGGCAGCGGCACCGTGAGCAACAAGGGCGTGGAAAGCGGCAAGGGCAAGAACCGGCGCATGGAGTGGCCCAAGGGCTACAGCTGCATCGCCGAAAAGCGCTGCATAGAGACCATCCAGGACGGCGCGCCCAAGACCGAGTTCATGCGCTTTGGCGACACCATCCGCATCGAGATGAAGGGCAAGGACGGCCAGAGCATCTTCGGCGCCATCGACCAGAACATCGTCGAGCCTGCCGAATGAGCCGCGTCTGCGCACCCTGGTGGCGCCTGGCGGGCAGGTCGCTGCGCGCCGGCCTGGCCGCGCTGGCGCTGTCGCCGCTGGCGGGGGCATTCGCGGCGCCCCCGGCCGCGGACCCCGTCACCTGCCCGCCCGAGGCGCGCATGCCCGGCCCGGACGAGATCCGCGCCATGCAGCGCAAGGCGCAGGACCGCGGGCTGCTGTGGCGCATCGAGCACCGGGGCCGCACCAGCTGGCTCTACGGCACCATGCATGCGGCCAAGCTCGACTGGAGCGTGCCCGGCCCCACGGTGGCGGACGCGCTGCGCGCCTCCGACAGCCTGGCGCTGGAGCTGAACATCCTCGATCCCGAGGTCATGAAGGTCCTGTTCGCCGGCATGCAGGCCCGGCCCGATGCGCCGCCGCTGCGCGGCGATCTCCAGCGCCGGCTTGAGGAGCAAAGGCGCCTGGCCTGCGCCGGCCCCGAGCTGGCCCTGCTGCGCCCCGACGCCCAGGTGATCTCCCTGTTGTCGCTGGCCGGCCGCAGCGAGGGGCTGGACGCGTCCTATGGCATCGATTTCTCGCTGGCCGGCGTGGCGCTGGCCCTGGGCAAGCCCGTACTGTCGCTGGAGACACCCGAGCTGCAACTGCGCGAGCTGGTCTCGGACGACCCCGCGCGCGTGGCCGAGACGGTGGAGTCCGGCCTGCGCCAGCTGGAAAGCGGCATCGCCTCCCAGAAGCTGGGACTGATCGCACGCGTCTGGGCCGATGGCCGCATCCACCTGCTGGAGAGCCTGCCCGACTGGTGCGACTGCATGGCCAATGCCGCCGAGCGCGCCGACTACGACCGCATGGTCTATGGCCGCAACCCCGGCCTGGCGCGTGAAGTGGCGCGGCAGATCCGTTCCGGCCGCAGCGTGTTTGCCGCCGTGGGCGCCCTGCACATGGTGGGCACGCGCGGCCTGCCGGCGCTGCTGGCGGCCCAGGGCTTCAAGGTGCAGCGCGTGGAGTTCCCCGCAGCCAGCCCGCCCTGAAACACACGGCCGCCGCCTCCATGAACAAGAGCAACAGGGCGCGGCCAGGACCCATCCACACCCATCCCACAGGAGACAACAATGGACCGTAGACAATTCCTGGCCGCCGTGGCGGCCTCATCCGCCGGCATGGCCGCGCCTTTTGCGCAGGCGCAGGACTGGCCCGCCAGCAACATCCGCTGGGTCGTGCCCTATCCGCCCGGCGGCGGCACCGACGTGCTGGCGCGCACCGTGGCCGAGGCCATGCGCCAGACGCTGAACCAGACCATCGTGGTGGACAACCGCCCCGGCGCCTCCACCAACATCGGCGCCCAGATCGTGGCCACGGCCAAGCCCGACGGCTACACCATCATGTCGGCCGACAACGCCGTGCTGGCCTACAACGAGCACCTGTTCAGCAAGCTGTCCTTCAACCCCGAAAAGGACTTCACCTACATCGGCGGCATCAGCCGCTTCCCGATGGCGCTGGTGGTGAACCCGAACTTCGAGGCCAAGACCTTCAAGGAATTCCTGGCCTACGTGAAGGCGCATCCGGGCCAGGTCAACTACGCCTCGCCCGGCAACGGCTCGCCCCACCACCTGGCCATGGAGATGTTCAAGAACCGCACGGGTACCTTCCTGACGCACATCCCCTACCGTGGCGCGGCGCCTGCGCTGGCCGACGTGATGGGCGGCCAGGTGCCCTGCATGTTCCTGGACCTGGCCTCGGGCCTGCCCGTGATCCAGTCGGGCAAGGTGCGCGCCCTGGCCATCGGCACGGGCAAGCGCGTGCCCAGCCTGCCCGAGCTGCCCACGCTGGCCGAGGTCGGCGTGCCCGATACCGAGGTCTATGCCTTCCAGGGCATCCTGGGCCCGGCCAAGATGCCCCCCGCCGTGGTGCAGCGCCTGAACGCCGAGCTCAACAAGGCGCTTGCCAACCCCGCCGTGGTCAAGCGCATGCAGGACTTCGGCATGGAGGCGCTGCCCGGCACGCCCGAGCAGTTCCTGGCCATGTCGCGCGCGGAATCCAAGCGCTGGGGGGCGATCATCAAGAGCGCGGGCGTGAAGCTGGACTGACCCCCTGAGGCGCTGCGCGCCTTCCCCCTTCTCGCTTCGCGGAGGGGGACGACACCCTCGGTGCGGGGCTGCCCTTCCTCGGTGTCTCTGGGTTGGGCCGTGGCGGGTTTGGGCGCTGGTGTGCTGGCGGTGCCTTTGGGCGTTGCTCATCGCCAATCCAGCGATCAATCCAGCGCCTTCTGCCTGCGCATGGTGGTGAAAAGAACTGCCAGGCTGGCGGCGGCGCCGGCCACGCCCAGGACGGCGAAGAGGGGGATGCCCCACAGGCGCGGGCCCATGGTCAGCAGGCCGGGGGCCAGGCCCAGGATGAAGGCGCCGGAGACCACGGCCAGGGCCAGGCGGGTGGCGGCGCGTTCCAGTGCCAGGGAAAGCCGGTCGATGTGGCGTATGTCCAGGTCGGCCTGCAGCCGGCCCGAGCGCAGTCTTTGCATCACCAGCCGCAGGGTGTGCGGCGCATCGTCGGCCAGTTCCAGCCACTGCGCCATGGCGGCGCGGCGCTGGCGCGCCAGGCTGCGCAGGGAGTAGCGCTGCAGCAGCTGGGCCTTAACCAGGGGCGTGGCCGTCTGCACCACGTCGAATTGCGGGTCCAGCTGCAGCAGTACCTGGTCGGCCGTGATCAGGGCCTTGAGCAGCAGGGCCATGTCGGCGGGCAGGGCCACGCCGGTTTCGCGGGCCAGAGCCATGAAGTCCTGCAGTGCGCGGGACATGACCAGGCGGCCGTTGCTGGCGCCGGGGCCATGGCGGGTCACGAAGCGGTCCACGGCAGCCTCGATGCGTGCGGCCGAGGGCGGGGCGCGGCCGGGCATTTCGCTTTCGGCCGCCCATTCCAGCAGCACGCCCGAGAGGCTGCGGCCCTGGCCCTCGACCAGGGCGCGCATCAGGCCCAGCACCTGGCGGCGGCGCTGGGGAGACAGCCGCCCGACCATGCCGAAGTCGATGAAGCCCACGCGGTTGCCGGGCAGGGCCAGCAGGTTGCCCGGGTGCGGGTCGGCGTGGAACAGGCCGTCGCGCAGCACCATCTGCAAAAACGCGCAGGCGCCACGGCGCGCCAGCAGCGGGCCGTCCAGCGCGGGGTCCGCACCCACGGCCGAGGCTGGCACGCCCGGCACGAAGTCCTGCACCAGCAGGCGCGGCCCGCTCAATGCCCAGTGGATGGCCGGCACGACGATCTCGGGCTGGGCCGCGAAGTGCCGCGCCACGGCGTCGCCGTTGTGGGCTTCGACGGTGAAATCCAGTTCCTCGCGCAGCGCCTGGCCTAGCTGGCGCGTGACCTCGCGCGGGCGGTAGCGCGCCAGCTGCGGCCATTGTTCCTGGGCCAGCAGCGCCAGGTGCTCGAGCAGGCGCAGGTCGGCCTCGATCTGGGGGCGCAGCCCGGGGCGCTGGACCTTGACCACGACTTCGATGTCGGCAGCGCTGGCCGCAGGGGTGCTGTCGCTGTCGCGGCCGTCTTTCTGGTCTTCCCGGTCATCCCGGTCTTCAGCCGCAGGCAGCCGCGCGCGGTACACCTGGGCCATGGAGGCCGAGGCCAGCGGCACGGGATCGAAATGCGTAAACACCTGCTCCACTGGCAGGCCCAGCGACTGCTCGATCAACGGCTGGGCCGTCTCCCAGGGCAGCGGGGCGGCGTGGCTGTGCAGTTGCTGCAGTGCGGCCGTCCATTCGGGCGCGAGCAGGTCCGAGCGCGTGGCCATGATCTGGCCCAGCTTGACGAAGCTGGGACCCAGGTGTTCGAGGGCCATGCGCAGGCGCTCGGGGCGGCTGGCATCCAGCGGATGCTCGGGATGGGGCTGGCTGCCGCGTGGCGCGAAGCGGGCCAGGCCCAGCGTGTCGACCAGGTCGGCCAGCCCGAAGCGCAGCAGCACGCCGACGATTTCCTGCAGCCGGGCACGGTCGCGCACGGCGACCACGGCGGTTTGCAGCATGGGCATCTCCTGTCGGTGGTGGCAATGCGGTCCATTGTGCCGATGCGCCAGACGCCATTGCGCAGGAATCGCCCGTCTCCGGGGCGGGGCTCAGGCCAGCCGCTGCACCTGCACCGCGCAGTCGTAGAAGCTGGGCGCGCGGCCCAGGTCGGTCAGGCGCTGGTGGGTGAGCTCGTTGACATTGGTGCCGTTGTCGCCATGCTTGCGCCACCAGATGCCCAGGCCGTTGACCACGCCACGGCGCGCGCGGCCGTTGAGGGTGGCGTGGCATTCGTAGCTGCCCCGGTCGTTGAAGACGCGCACGCGGTCGCCCTCGGCCACGCCGCGCGGGGCGGCGTCGTCGGGGTGCAGCTCCACCAGCGGGCGGCCTTCCATGGTGCGCAGGCTCTTGACGTTGACGAAGCTGCTGTTGAGAAAGTTGCGTGCCGGCGGCGAGATCATGGCCAGCGGGTAGCGCGCATCCGTTTCGGCGGTTTCGTAGTTGGGCAGGTAGTCAGGCAGCGGGTCCATGCCGCGCCGCGCCAGCTCGGCGCTGGTGAATTCGCAGCGGCCCGAGGGCGTGGCGAAGCCGCCCTCGGCAAAGGGGGCCTCGGGCAGGGCCAGGGTGGCAAAGCCCTTGTCCATCAGCTCGTTGAAGTCCACGCCGCGCCCCTCGAAGGCTTCGCGGCACAGTTGCTCGTCTCCCGTCTGGAAATGGGCAGCGGCAAAGGCGTCGTCATGCCGCGCCATGTGCGCGGCCAGGTCGCGGAAGATCTGGCCGTTGCTGCGCGCCTGGCCCAGCGGCGCGATGGCGGGGCGGTTGAGCAGCACGTCGGTATGCCCGTAGCTGCCGTGAATGTCCCAGTGCTCGATCTGCGTGGTGGCCGGCAGCACGTAGTCGGCCAGGTCGGCCGTGTCGGTCATGAACTGCTCCAGCACCACGGTGAACAGGTTCTCGCGCGCAAAGCCGGCCACGACCTTGGCCGACTCGGGCGCCACGGCCACGGGATTGCTGTTGTAGACCACGATGGCGTCCACGCGCGGGCCGAAGCCATTGCCGCCTTCGTGCAGCAAGGCGTCGCCGATGGTGCTCATGTTGATGGTGCGCGGGCGGCGTTCGCCCAGCAGGTGCGGCATCTGCAGTCGGGCGCGCTGTGCGGGCAGGGCGCCCGAGGCGGACAGCAGCAGGCCGCCGGCACGGTGGCGCCAGGCGCCCACCAGGGCCGGCAGGCAGGCAATGGCGCGCACGGCATTGCCGCCGCCGCGCGCGCGCTGCACGCCATAGTTCAGGCGGATGGCGGCGGGCGTGGTGGTGCCGTAGTCGCGCGCCAGCTGGCGGATCTGCTCCACGGGCAGGCCGCAGACCTGGGCCGCGCGCTCGGGCGGCCACTGCAGGGCGCGGGCCTTGAGTTCCTCCCAGCCCAGCGTGTGGCGCGCAATGTAGTCATGGTCCAGCCAGCCGTGCGTGATCAGCTCGTGCATCAGGGCCAGTGCCAGGGCGGCATCGGTGCCGGGCAGCAGCTGCAGGTGCTCGTGGCACTTGTCGGCGGTCTCGGTCTTGCGCGGGTCTATGCACACCAGGCGTGCGCCGTTGCGCTTGGCCTCCAGCGCATAGCGCCAGAAATGCAGGCTGCTGCCGATGCTGTTGCTGCCCCAGATGAGGATGAGCCGGCTTTCGGTGAAATGCTCCACGCGCATGCCCAGCTTGCCGCCATAGGTCAGGTTCAGGGCCTCGCCCCCGGCGCTGGAGCAGATGGTGCGGTCCAGCAGCGAGGCGCCGAGCTGGTGGAAGAAGCGCCGGTCCATGCTCTCGCCTTGCACCAGGCCCATGGTGCCTGCGTAGCTGTAGGGCAGGATGGTTTCGGGATCGCGCGCCGCCAGGGACTGCAGGCGCGCGGCGATGTCGGCCAGCGCCTCGTCCCAGCCCACGGGCTCGAACTGCCCGGAGCCCTTGGGGCCCACGCGGCGCAGCGGGGTGAGCACGCGCTCGGGGTGGTAGCTGCGCTCGGTGTATTTGCTGACCTTGGCGCAGAGCACGCCGCCCGTGTGCGGATGGGCGGGGTTGCCCTGGACTCTCTTGGCGATGCCGTCTTCGACCGTGGTCACCAGCGAGCAGGTATCGGGGCAGTCATGGGGGCAGGCGCCCAGCACCTGTGAGGTGGCCTGGAGTGGGGGCGTGGCGGAGGACATGGTGGCAGCGGTCTCGGACAGGTGGGTACTTTGCGAAAAAACCGTGAAAAGCCGGGAAAACGGGAAAAGGCCGTCACGGGCAAGGGGCGGTGCCGGTCTTGCATGCCGCAATCGCCGCTTGTCTTTATTATGCGGACCCTTGCAGCCGGCTGCACGCAGCAACGGCGCCGATTCCAGCGACAAAAACAGGCAAGTTCATGTTCCGACCCAAGACGGCGTTCAGCCGCAGACAGTTCATCGCAGCCAGCACGGCTGCTGCCGCCACCTGGACCGGCGCAGTGCGCGCCCAGGACGCGGGTGGCACCATCGTGCTGGGCCAGTCCTGCCCGTTGACCGGGTCTGCAGCGCAGATCGGCCAGCCCTTCCATGAAGGCGCCAAGCTGTACTTCGAGCAGCTCAACGCGCAGGGGGGCATTGCCCGGCGCAACATCGAACTGCGCGTGATGGACGACGGCTACGAGCCCGAGCGCTGCGCGGCCAATACCCAGCGCTTCCTGTCCGACGACGTGTTCGCCCTGTTCGGCTACGTGGGCACGTCCACCAGCATGGCCGCGCTGCCGCTGCTGCAAAAGGCGCGCGTGCCCCTGTTCGCACCGCTGACGGGCGCCGACGCGCTGCGCCAGCCCCAGCTGGCCCACCTGGTCTTCAATGTGCGCGCCTCCTATGCCGACGAGACGGCGCTGATGGTGCGCCACCTCACGGGCCTGGGTCTCAAGAAGGTGGCCGTGCTGCACCAGAACGATGCCTATGGCGAGTCGGGCCTGGCCGGTGTCAAGGCGGCCCTGGCCGCCAAGGGGCTGGAGCCCGTGGGCGCGGCCACGGTGGAGCGCAACTCGAACAATGTGGCGGCGGCCGTCAAGACGCTGGTGCCGCTGGGCGCCGATGTGATCGTGCAGATCGTCACCTACTCGGCCAGCGCGGCCTTTGTGCGCGCGGCGCGCCAGGCAGGCTTTGGCGGGCAGTTCTACAACGTGTCCTTCGTGGGTGCCCAGGCTTTGTCGGAGACGCTGGGCAAGGATGCCGAAGGCGTGGTGGTCACCCAGGTCGTGCCCTCGCCCTTCCAGACCTCGCGCCAGATCACGCGCGATTTCCTGGCGGCCATCCAGAAGGGCGGCGGCAAGCTGACGCCCAGCTATTCCAGCATGGAAGGCTACTTGGCGGCGCGCGTGTTCGCCGATGCGCTGCGCCAGGCATCGGCCTCGGGCAAGCCCACGCGCGACGGCCTGGTGGCCGCGCTCGACGCCATGCACGGCCAGCAGGTGGCAGGCTTCCCGCTGGTCTTCAAGCCGCAGTCCGGCAAGCCGCGCTTCGTGGAGTTGTCCATGCTGACCGGCGACGGCAAGGTCCGGGTGTAGGCTTGCAGCTCTAGAAGGAGAACCCCATGGCCTTGCTGCAGGAACTGCTGGACCGCGCACCCGAGATCACCGCGCTGCGCCGCGACATACATGCCCATCCCGAACTGTGCTTCGAGGAGATCCGCACCGCCGACCTCGTGGCCCGGCAACTGGAGGGATGGGGCATTGCCGTGCACCGCGGCCTGGGCCGCACGGGCGTGGTGGGCACCATCCATGGCCGTGACGGCGGCGCCAGCGGCCGCGCCGTCGGGCTGCGCGCCGACATGGACGCGCTGCCCATGCAGGAGTTCAACACCTTCGAGCACGCCAGCCGCCATGCCGGAAAAATGCATGCCTGCGGACATGACGGCCATGTCGCCATGCTGCTGGCTGCCGCGCAGTACCTGGCCGCGCACCGCGACAGCTTCGAGGGCACGGTGCACCTGATCTTCCAGCCGGCCGAAGAGGGCGGCGGCGGCGCGCGCGAGATGGTCGAGGACGGCCTGTTCACCCAGTTCCCCATGCAGGCCGTGTTCGGCATGCACAACTGGCCGGGCATGAAGGCCGGCACCATGGCCGTGGGCCCGGGCCCGGCCATGGCGTCGAGCAACGAGTTCCGCATCGTCGTGCGCGGCAAGGGCGGCCACGCGGCCATGCCGCACATGGTGATCGACCCGCTGCCCGTGGCGGCACAGCTGATCCTGGGCCTGCAGACCATCGTCAGCCGCAACGTCAAGCCCATCGAGGCGGGCGTGGTCTCGGTCACCATGGTCCACGCGGGCGAGGCCACGAACGTGGTGCCCGACAGCGTGGAGCTGCAGGGCACGGTGCGCACCTTCACGCTGGAGGTGCTGGACCTGATCGAGCGGCGCATGAAGACCCTGGCCGAGAGCATCTGCGCGGCGCATGACACGCGCTGCGAGTTCGAGTTCGTGCGCAACTACCCGCCCACCATCAACTCCGCCCCCGAGGCCGAGTTCGCACGCCGCGTCATGGCCGAGGTCGTGGGCGAGGCCAACGTGCTGCCCCAGGAGCCGTCCATGGGCGCCGAGGACTTCGCCTTCATGCTGCTGGAAAAGCCCGGCGCCTACTGCTTCATCGCCAATGGCGACGGCGACCACCGCGCCATCGGCCACGGCGGCGGTCCCTGCACGCTGCACAACCCCAGCTACGACTTCAACGACCAGCTGATCCCGCAGGGCGCCACGTTCTGGGTGAAGCTGGCCCAGCGCTGGCTGAGCGAGCCCACGCGCTGAGGCCCTTGCAGGGTCCGGCCGACACCGGCATGTCACACACCGCACCTAGCATGCGGTCCCTGTGACCTCCATCGAATCCTCCACGGCCGCCGCGCAGGGCGTGGCCGTCCAAGCCCGGCAGCTCAAGCGCATCCACGGCGAGCGCGCCGTGCTCCAGGACATCAGCCTGCAGATCGCCCCCGGCGAGGTGCTGGCCCTGCTGGGTCCTTCGGGCTGCGGCAAGACCACCCTGCTCAAGATCCTGGCCGGGCTGGAGCAGCCCAGCCGCGGCGAAGTCTGGATGGGCGGGCAGTGCGCGGCCAGCGCCTCGCAGCCCCTGCCGCCCGAGCGGCGCGAACTGGGCCTGGTGCTCCAGGACCATGCGCTCTGGCCCCATATGAGCCTGCAGGCCAACGTGGCCTTCCCATTGGAGATGCGCGGCCTGCCTCGCGCGCAGATCCACGAGTGGGTGCAGCAGACCCTGGGCCTGGTCGGGCTGCAGGGCATGGGCGAGCGCCTTCCCGGCAGCCTGTCGGGCGGCCAGCAGCAGCGCGCGGCGCTGGCCTGCGCCGTGGTGGAGCGCCCGCGCCTGGTGCTGCTGGACGAACCCCTGTCCGGCCTCGACTGCAACCTGCGCGAGCGCCTGTGCGAGGAAATTCCCCGGCTGCTGCGCAGCCTGGGTTGTACGGCCGTCTATGCGACCCAGGACCGCCAGCAGGCCTTGGCCGTCGCCGACCGCGTGGTCGTGATGGAGCACGGCCGCATCCTGCAACCGGGCAGCGCCCGGGACCAGGCGCCGGCCCCCACGCCTTGCGAGGCCGACCGATGGCCCGTGGCCGGGCACCTGTGCAGCCCAGCGTAGGAGCGGCATGGCCGGTCTCGGTGCGGCTGACGGAGAAAAAAGCACGGTCGTTCTAAATTTCTGCTTTTTTGGCTACACTGTGCCGCTACACGAACCGCCCACCAGGAGACCTGCCATGTCCGATCTGAACGCCGCCTTCGAGGCCGCCGTCAAGAACTCCACCTCGATCAGCGAGCGCCCCGACAACGCCACGCTGCTCAAGCTCTACGCGCTGTACAAGCAGGCCACCGAAGGCGACAACGAGGCCAAGAAGCCCAGCTTCACCGACATGGTCGGCCGCGCCAAGTGGGACGCCTGGGAAAAGCTCAAGGACACCTCGGCCGACGACGCCAAGCAGCAGTACATCGACCTGATCGAATCGCTGCGCTGATCCGCGCCACCACCGATCGCAGACACAGACAAGGCCCCGGACTCCGGGGCCTTGTCGTTTCCGGCCACGGTCCCGGCCGGGCTCAGTACTTGTTGGAAAAGTTCGCGCTGATGCGCTGGCGCAGATATTCCGCGCCCGTGATCGGCGGGTACTTCTTTTGCGGCCCTTCGATCACCGCGTCCTCGTTGGCCTGGCAGAAGAAGGCCAGGCTGTAGCGCGCGCCCTGGTATTCATGGGGCAGGGGGTTGCGCACGCGGTGGAAGTTGCTGGGCAACTGGTCGTCGCTCCAGCGCGTGAGCATGTCGCCGATGTTGCAGGTGATCACGCCTTCCACCGGGTCCACGGGCGTCCATTGCTGGCCTTCCATCTCCTTGCCCGGCAGCACCTGCAGGCCGCCTTGGCCTGCGCGCTGGAACAGCAGGGTCAGGCAGTCGAAGTCGGTGTGGGCGCCTGCGCGCCACAGGCCCAGCTCGTCCTTGAGCGCGGGATCGACCGCGAAGTAATGCAGCATGCGCAGCGTGCTCTGGTAGGCGGGCACCGAAGGGTCGTGGGCGCGCGTGAAGAAGTCCGCATCAAAGCCCAGCTTGTGCGCAAAGCACGACAGCAGCTGCATGCCCACCTGCCAGCACTGGCGCTCAAAGCCCAGCGTGGCCTGCTGAAAGCCCGGCAGCTCCTGCTCCGTGGGCCACAGGCCGGCCATGCGCGGGCGCGTCATCTGGTAGGACTCCTTCTGGTCGGGCGTGCGCGTGGAAGGCCGGATCTGCGCCTTGTGCTCCCAGCCCGCATTGCGCGACAGCGGCCACTGCGCCTTCACCTCGCGCGGCAGGGCGAACAACTGCTCGGCACGCCCAAAGGCCGCATCGATATCGGGCTGGGGAATGCCGTGGCCCGACACCTGGAAGAAGCCGATCTCCACCGAGGCCTGCCAGATCGCATCGGCGATCTCGGCCTTGCGGCGGTCAAAGTCGGAGATATCGATCACCCGCACCTCCCGTGCGCGCGTCTCCTGCCCCTGGCCGCCCATGCGGGCCTCCTTGGCGAGTTCACCCAGCGCGTAATCTGAAGCCGGTGCCGAAGTCAGGGTGGGGTTGGCAAGCATGTTCATGGTCTGTTTCCTTTGCCGCAAAGGCAGTGGCAAGGCACGTGGCGGCCGGCGCAAAAAGACACCGATCCCGCCCGTCGCTCTTGAAGTGGCTGACAGGGCACAGGTCGCAGCCACGCCGCTCCCGCACCCGCTTCAAGAGCAATGACCCGCGCCGGCACAGGCCGGCAAGCTGAACGCTTCTACTCTTGCCAACCACCCAAGCAAACAGCGCGCCAGCCCGCGCAGGCCGGTTCAAGGCCACCTGCGTTCCATCGTGGTGCAAGAGGGCCGGGCAGCTTGGTGCACGCGCCGTATCGGAACCGTCTGGCACCAATCTGATGCATGCCCGCCGCGTCGAAAACCGGCGCGGCCCAGCCCAGTGACACCGAGGAAGGGCCGCCCCGCACCGAGGGTGTCGTCCCCCTCCCGCGAAGCGAGAGAGGGGGAAGGCGCGAAGCGACTCAGGGGGTGGTACGCACTTTGCATACAAGGACGAACGAGTAGAAGCGTTCAGCACGCGCCCAGTGCGCGTTGCCCGGAAATTGCTCATGTCACGCCAGCCGCCCGGCCCCATGCCAGCGGCCGGTCCCCATGTTGATAGCGACTGAGAGTTCCACCATGCAACGCCGCCATTTCCTTGCCGCCGCCGCCCTTCCCGCTGCCAGTGCCGTGATGCCCGGCGCCTTCGCCCAGGGCAAGGCGCTGACACCGCTGAAGTTCACGCTGGACTTTCGCGTGACCTCGCAGACCGCGCCCTTTTTCGTGGCGCTGCAAAAGGGCTACTACCGCGACGAGGGGCTGGACGTGAGCATCGACGTGGGCTCGGGCTCGGTGGCATCCATCACGCGGGTGGCCAGCGGCGCCTACCAGCTGGGCCTGGGCGACATCAGCTCGCTGATCGAGTTCCAGGCGCAGAACGCGGGTGCCGCGCGCGTGCAGGCCGTCTACCAGTACTACAACCGCGCGCCGTTCGCCATCATCGGCCGCAAGGACCGGGGCATCACGGGCGAGTTCGCCAGCCTCAAGGGCAAGAAGGTGGCCGCCGCCGCCGTGGAGTCCACGCGCCGCGTCTGGCCCCTGGTTGCGCAGCGACAGAACCTGCCGGCCGACCTGTTCGCCTGGACCACCACCGAGTTCTCGGCGCGCGACAACGTGGTGGTGCGCGGCGATGTGGATGCGGCCACCTATTTCCATGACTCGGCCGTGTCGCTGTTCGCGCGCATCAAGCCCGAGGAGCTGTCGGTGCTGCGCTATACCGATGCGGGCGTGCAGCTGTACGGCAACGCCATCCTGGCTTCCAGCGCGCTGGTGGCCGAGCAGCCGGCGCTGGTGGCGGGATTCCTGCGCGCCAGCAACCGCGCCCTCATCGAATGCCTGGCCCAGCCCGCGCTGGCCGTGGCCGCCGTGCGCCAGCGCGAGCCCATCCTGGATGAAAAGCTGGAACTGGCGCGCTGGGCCATCACCTCGCAATACCTGGCCGCGCCCGATACGCAGCGCCACGGCCTGGGCGACATCGACCCGCAGCTGCTGGCCCGCCAGGCCGAGCAGGTCAGCCAGGCCTTCGGCCTGAAGGCACCCGTGTCGGCCGATGCGCTGTTCAACCGCAGCCTGCTGCCGCCGCTGGCCGCGCGCATGGCCAAGGCCTGAGGGATCGCACATGGACCACGCCACCGCTTCACTGCCTCTTGAGGCCTCGCTCGACGAGCGCGACGGCCTGTACCTGCGCCGCGCCATCGCCATGGCCGACCGCGCGCGCAAGCGCGGCAACCGCCCTTTCGGCGCGCTCATCGTGGCCGCCGATGGCCGCGTGCTGGCCGAGGCCTCCAACGCCAATGGCGAGAGCGGCGACTGCACGGCCCATGCCGAGCTGTCGGCCATCCGCCTGGCCAGCCCGCAGCATGACCGCGAAGCGCTGTCCGCAGCCACCTTGTATTCATCGGCCGAGCCCTGCGTGATGTGCGCGGGCGCCATCTTCTGGTCGGCCATCGGCCGCGTGGTCTACGGCATAGACGCGGTGCGCCTGCGCGAATTCCGCGGCGAGCGCCTGGACCAGAAGGATGCCGAGCTGTCCTGCCGCGATGTGTTCGCCGCCTCGTCACACGCCATCGAATGCATAGGCCCGGCGCTGATCGGCGAGGCCGCCGCATCGCACCAGGGCGCCTGGAAAAGCTGATCCGGCCCCGTTCCGTTCCCACCGTTTCTTTTGACCATCAGAGAGGAAGCCCACCATGCAAAAACGACTGTTCCTGCACACCGTCCTGGCCCTGTCCGCCAGCGCGGGCCTGGCAATGGCCCAGACACAGGCCCATGCGGCCACGCCGCTGAAGTTCCAGCTGGACTGGCGCTTCGAGGGGCCGGCTGCCTTCTTCCTGCAGCCGGTGGCCAAGGGCTACTTCAAGGACGCGGGCCTGGATGTCACGGTCGATGCCGGCAGCGGCTCGGGCGGCGTGGTGCAGCGCGTGGCCTCGGGCGCCTATGACCTGGGCTTTGCCGACATCGCGGCGCTGATGGAGTTCCAGGCCAACAACCCGGACATGCCCAACAAGCCCGTGGCCGTGATGATGGTCTACAACAACACGCCGGCCTCGGTGATGGCTCTCAAGAAAAGCGGCATCGCCAAGACGGCTGACCTCACCGGCAAGAAGCTGGGCGCGCCCGTTTTCGATGCGGGCCGCCGCGCCTTCCCGCTGTTCGCCAAGGCCAACCAGGTCGGCACCGTGCAGTGGACGGCCATGGACCCGCCGCTGCGCGAGACCATGCTGGTGCGCGGCGATGTGGATGCCATCACGGGCTTCACCTTCACCTCGCTGCTGAACCTGGAGGCGCGCGGCATCAAGGCCGCCGACGTGGTGGTCATGCCCTATGCGGACTTCGGCGTGAAGCTGTACGGCAACGCCATCATCGCCAGCCCGAAGCTGATCAAGGAGAACCCGGCCGCCATCAAGGCCTTCCTGCAGGCCTTCGCCAAGGGGGCCAAGGAAGTCATCGCCAACCCGGGCGCGGCCATTGCCTACGTGAAGGAGCGCGACGGCATCGTCAACACCCAGCTGGAGACACGCCGCCTGCAGCTGGCCATCGACACCGTGGTCAACAGCGCCGACGCGCGTGCCGAGGGCTTTGGCCAGGTCGTGCCCACGCGCCTGTCGCTGATGGCGTCGCAGGTCTCCGATGTCTACGCCACCAAGACGCGCGTGAACCCGGCCGAGGTCTGGAACGGCAGCTTCCTGCCGTCTGCGGCCGAGCTGAACATCCTGCCCAAGAAGTGACGACAAAGTGATTGACACCGTGCGCGTGCGCCAGCGGGCGACGCGCCGGCCCTTGCCTGCTGCCTGCCATGAATTCCTCCACATCCCACGGCGATGACGACGCCTTCTTCGTCGAGTTCCGCGACGTCTGGCTTGCCTACAACGAGGAGCTGCTGCGCGCCAACCACTTCGCGGTCGAGGCTATCGACCTGCAGGTGCGGCGCGGCGAGTTCATCGCCATCGTCGGCCCCTCGGGCTGCGGCAAGTCCACCTTCATGAAGCTGACCACGGGGCTGAAGATGCCCTCCATGGGCCGCGTCATGGTCAACGGCGAGCGCGTGACCGGGCCGCTGAAGATCTCGGGCATGGCCTTCCAGGCGCCGTCGCTGCTGCCCTGGCGCACCACGGTGGACAACGTGCTGCTGCCGCTGGAGATCGTGGAGCCGCACCGCTCGCTGTTCCGCCAAAAGCGCAAGGAGTACGAGGCGCGGGCGCGCGCCCTGCTGCAGAAGGTGGGCCTGGGCGGCTACGAGGACAAGTACCCCTGGCAGCTGTCGGGCGGCATGCAGCAGCGCGCCAGCATCTGCCGCGCGCTGATCCACGAGCCCCAGATGCTGCTGCTGGACGAGCCCTTCGGCGCGCTCGACGCCTTCACGCGCGAGGAGCTGTGGTGCGTGCTGCGCGACCTGCAGGCCGAGCAGCGCTTCAACGTCATCCTGGTCACGCACGACCTGCGCGAGAGCGTCTTCCTGGCCGACACCGTGTACGTGATGAGCAAGAGCCCGGGCCGCTTCGTGGTGCGCCGCGACATCGAGCTGCCGCGCCCGCGCGAGCTGGAGCTGACCTACACGCGCGAATTCACCGACATCGTGCACGAGCTGCGCGGCCACATCGGCGCCATGCGCAAGACCGGCGCGGCCATCCAACAATAGAACGGGGGAGATTCACATGCACAAGAAATACGCGGAACGCTGGGCGCCCTGGGTGCTGCTGCTGGCGGTCATCCTGCTGTGGCAGGTCATCTGCTCGGCCTTCGAGGTCTCGGAATTCATCTTCCCCAGCCCCTGGGCCATCGGCCGGCAGCTGGCCGAGTTCAGCGGCATCATCGCCGCCCACGCCTGGCGCACCTACTGGGTGACGATGGCGGGCTTTGGCATCGCCATCGTGGTGGGCGTGCTGCTGGGCTTTCTGATCGGCTCCTCGCGCCTGGCCTATGCAGCGTTCTATCCGCTGATGACGGCCTTCAACGCGCTGCCCAAGGCGGCCTTCGTGCCCATCCTGGTGGTCTGGTTCGGCATCGGCGCGGGACCGGCCATCCTCACGGCCTTCCTGATCAGCTTCTTTCCCATCATGGTCAACATCGCCACCGGCCTGGCCACGCTGGAGCCCGAGCTGGAGGATGTGCTGCGCGTGCTGGGCGCCCGGCGCTGGGACGTGCTGATCAAGGTCGGCCTGCCGCGCTCCATGCCCTACTTCTACGGCTCGCTGAAGGTGGCGATCACCCTGGCCTTCGTGGGCACCACGGTCAGCGAGATGACGGCGGCCAACGAAGGCATCGGCTACCTGCTTGTGTCGGCCGGCTCGTCCATGCAGATGGGCCTGGCCTTTGCAGGCCTGATCGTGGTGGGCGCCATGGCCATGGTGATGTACGAGCTGTTCAGCGCCATCGAAAAGCGCACCACGGGCTGGGCCCGGCGCGGCTCGCAGGGCGAGTGATGGAGAATCCGGCCATGACGCCCCTGACCGACGAACAGGCTGCCCGCCATCTGCGCCGCGCAGGCGCCGTGGCCGGGCGGGCCATGGCCATGGGCCGCCACCCCTTTGGCGCGCTGCTGCTGGCGCCCGACGGCGAGACCGTGCTGGCCGAGCAAGGCAACATCGACACGGTGAACCATGCGGAGTCCACGCTGGCGCGCACGGCGGCCGCCAACTATCCGGGCGCCTACCTGGCGCAGTGCACCCTGGTGACCACCTTCGAGCCCTGCGCCATGTGCGCCGGAACCATCTACTGGGCCGGCATAGGCCGCGTGCTCTACGGCGCCGAGGAAACGGCGCTGATGGCGCTGACGGGCGACCATCCCGAAAATCCCACGCTGTCCCTGCCTTGCCGCGAGGTCTTCGCGCGCGGGCAGCGCGCCGTGCAGGTCATCGGTCCGGTGCCTGCGCTGCACGAGGAGATGCTGGAGCCGCACCGGGGCTTCTGGCAGCAGCGCTGAACGGCGGCTGCGCCCCGCGCCCGCTCAACTGCGGCAGCCGGCCAGCGCGTCCAGGGGCTTCTGGTAGGTGGGGCTGGTCACGTCCAGCAGGCCCAGGGTGGTGTGGTAGAGGTTGTCGTGCGACAGCGGCGCGTCCAGCTGGCCGCGCACGCAGCGCTCGGACACGCCGGTGCGCTCGCCCAGGTTGCCCAGCCAGGCAATCATGGGAATGTGCTTTTGCTCGTCGGGCGCCATGGCGTAGGGCATGCCGTGCAGGTAGATGCCCATCTCGCCCAGCGACTCGCCATGGTCCGACATGTAGACCATGCCGGTCTGGTAGCGCGACTGCTGGCTTGCCAGCCAGTCGATGGTCTGCGACAGGAAGTGGTCGTTGTAGCGGATGGAGTTGTCGTAGACATTGACCACCTGCTCGCGCGTGCAGCTGGACAGCGCATTGGTCAGGCATTCGGGCTGGAAGACCTTGGTCTCGGGCGTGGAGCGCTTGTAGTAGGCCGGGCCGTGGCTGCCCATCTCGTGCATGACCAGCACCACGCCGCGCTCGCGGCGCTCGCGCGGCAGGGCGGCGATGCGTTCGTCGATGCCGCTGAGCAGGATGCCGTCCAGGCATTCGCCGTCGCTGGAGCACAGGGCCTTGCCGTCGGGCGTGTTCAGGCGGTCGGCCGTGCTGGCGTTGGGAATGCGTTCGCACACGCCCTTGCAGCCGGCCTGGTTGTCCACCCACAGCACGGCCAGGCCGGCGTTGTACAGCACGTCCACCAAGTTGTCGTAGTCCACCTTGCTCTTGTAGAAGCCCGTGCGGCCCAGGTGCGAGAACATGCAGGGCACGGATTCGCGCGTGCTGGTGCCGCAGGAGGTCACGTTGCTCCAGTTGAGCACCTGGCGCCTGGCCAGCTCGGGCGTGGTGTCGCGGGCATAGCCGTTCAGGCCCCAGTTGGCGGCGCGCGCCGTCTCGCCCACCACGATGACGAACAGCGGTGGCTTGCGCTCGGCCGCGTAGGTGGCGCCGAGCGTGGCGCCGGCCGCAATGCTGGCAAACGGGCGCTTGGGCCGCAGGATGGGCTTGAGCACCGCGTCCAGCGAGGCCAGCACGGGGCTCACGGGGTTGAGCATGTGGCGCATCCACAGGTTGTTGCGGATCACGGGGGCCAGCTCGCGGTACGAGACAAAGACCGAGGCCGCCAGCAGCACCACCGAGGCGGCCAGCAGCCCCAGCGTGCGCAGCACCGTCTGCGTGCTGCGGCGCGGGCGGATGATGCGCAGCCGCAGCAGCCAGGCCGTGGGCAGGCCGGCCACCAGCAGCAGCTGCAGCAGCAGCTGGGGGTTGAACAGGTCGCTGCTTTCGCGCAGGTCGGTCTGCAGGATGTTGTTGATCATGCCGCCGTCCATCACCGTGCCGTAGGCGGTCATGAAGTACTGGGCCGAGCCGGCAATCCAGGGCAGGGCGATCCACAGCGGCTTCATGCCGCGTGGCCAGGCCGTCAGCGACAGCAGCAGCAGGATGCCGCCCAGGCCCAGGGGCAGCAGCCGCAGCACCAGGGTGGCCAGGCTGCCGTCATAGCCTTCGAGGTGGGGCAGGCGCAGCCACAGCGCCCAGTTCGCGGTGGCCAGCAGCCACAGCGCCAGCACCACGGCCACGGCCTGGGGCGAGCGCGGGGCGCTCCAGGCCGTGCGCAGCCGTGCCGGGAGGCTGGCGGGGGCAGGCTGGGCAGAAGATGGGGCCGGGGCTTGGCCGGTGCCGGATGAGCCGGCAAAGGGGGGGCGGGCGAGCAGGCGTTCTGACATGGCCGCGAGCGTAGAATTCGCAGCTTAAGAACATCTGAACCCCGCGTTCAGACTCCGTTCAGCTTGAACCCCTCCCGTCCCCTCTGTTGCGCACCCTACCCGGTGCACACCCTGATGTGCGAAGGCCCAGCCTCCCATGCGAATCCTGCTGGTCGAAGACGATGAGGCACTGGCCCAGGCGGTGGGCAGCTATCTGCGCTCCAAGGCCTTTCTGATCGACAGCGTGCCTTCTTTGGCCCAGGCGCGCGCCTGCCTGGCCGGTGCCAGCTACGCGGCCGTGCTGCTGGACCTGCACCTGTCCGACGGCGACGGCCTGGCGCTCATGCCCACGCTGCGCCGGCTGGAGCAGCCTCCCGTCACCATCGTGCTCACGGCCCGCGACCAGGTCAGCGACCGCATCCGCGGGCTGGACGCGGGGGCCGACGATTATCTGGTCAAGCCTTACGACCCCGAGGAACTGCTGGCCCGCCTGCGCGCCGTGAGCCGGCGCGGCGGCGGCATGCAGGCCGGACAGGACGCCGTGCTGCGCATGGGCACGCTGGAGATCGACCTGGCCCGCGAAATGGTGCGCGATGCCGGCCGCACCCTGCTGCTCACGCCCAAGGAATGGGCGCTGCTGCGCGTGCTCACGGCCCAGCCGCAGCGTGTGCACGCGCGCGAGCATCTGCTCGATGCGCTCTACGGCTTCGATGCCGAGGCCGACAGCAACACGCTGGAAGTGTTCATCAGCCGGCTGCGCCGCAAGCTCGGGCGCGACCGCATCCTGACCGTGCGCGGTACCGGCTACCGCCTGGCCCTTGAGCATGGATGAGCCGCAGCGCTACAGCCTGGCGCTGCCGCCCCGTCTGGCCGACCAGCTGGCCCGCGAGCTGACACTGGCCCTGGCCGCCGTCTGGCTGGCCTGCGTGCTGGCGCTGGCCTGGTATGTCAGCCACATCGTGCACCACAACTTCGACCAGGAAATGATCGACAGCGGCCACCGCCTGCTGGAGGTGGCCGTGCACCAGCTGGAACAGGAGGACCACTCGCGCGAGGGCGTGCAGCGCCCGCATGTGGCCTCGCAGCCGGGCGACGAGGCCGAGGATCTGGTCTACCAGCTGCAGGACGGCCGCGGCAACGTGCTGCTGCGCACCCAGGCCGCCCCCGTGGCAGCCTTTGCCGTGCCCATGCGCGAGGGCTTCTACGAACGCGAGGGCTGGCGCATCTATGTGGTGGCCCATCCCCGGCAGCCGCTGTTCCTGATGCTGGCCGATCCCATGGTCGAGCGCAGCGAGGCGCTGCAGCGGGCGCTGCTGGCGCTGGGCGCGGTGATGCTGGTCATGCTCGCCCTCATGGGCTGGGCACTGCGCGTGACCGCGCGGCGGCGCCTGCGCGTGCTGCGCGACATGCAGCTGCAGCTGAGCGAGCGCGGCGGCTCCAACCTGGAGCCGCTGGACCTGGACGCCATGCCGCGCGAGCTGTGGCGGCTGGGCCGGGGCATCAACCACCTGATGCAGCGCCTGTCGCATGCGCTGCAGGTGGAGCGCTCCATGGCTGCCAATGCGGCCCACGAGCTGCGCACTCCGCTGGCCGTGGCCACGCTGCGCCTGCAGACGGCCTTGGACAGGGGCGTGGACAACACCGATGTGCGCGCGGCCTATGAGGCGCTGGAGCGGCTGCGCCAGCGCACGGAAAAGCTGCTGCAGCTGTCGCGCGCGGCCTCGGGCTCGGCGCTGGCGCAGGACGAGATGCGGCTGGACGCGCTGGCCAGCATGGTGGCCTCCGAGTTCTGGCAGCAGGACGAATCCACCCAGCTGCGGCTGGACGTGGTGCTGCCCGAGCAGCCCTGCGGTCCGGTGGCGGGCGATGTGGACACGCTGGCCATCGCCTTGCGCAACCTGGTGGAGAACGCGCTGCGCTACAGCGATGGCTCGGAGGTGCTGCTCGAAGTCTGCGACAGCCACACCGTCCAGGTGCGCGACGAGGGGCCGGGCATGGATGCGGCGGCGCTGAGCACCGCGCGCGAGCGCCATGTGCGCCATGTGGACGACCTGCGCCTGCCCCAGGGCACCGTGCGGGAGCTGGCGTCGCCGGGCTACGGCCTGGGCCTGTCCATCGTGTCCATGATCGTGGCCCAGCATGGCGGCAGCCTGGAGCTGCAGTCGCCGCTGCCTGGCTGCTCCAGCGGCCTGCTGGCACGCATTCAGTTGCCGGGGCGCGATCCGTCCGCGGATTCCGACGCCCCGGCCTGATCCGGGGCGCAGGCAGGCGGCAGGAGCGCATCGGCGGGCATGAGACCGCACAGCCTTGTGTTGCGCTGCAAGGCAGGCAGGGCGGCCAGTTTCTCTACCTCGGCATAGAAACGCTGCCAGCCCTGGGCGGCCTCGCCGCCGGCCTGGGCCGGCGCCTGGGTCTGCGCCTTTTTCCACAGCGCGGTGAAGGCAGGCACCCAGTCGTCGTAGGCGGCCAGCGCGCCAAAGCTGGCGTTGTTGGCATCGGCTACCCACTGGTCCAGCCGCGCCTGGTTGCGGTCGTAGAGCTGGCGCTGTGCATCGGTGGTCAGCAGGGCCGCATCGGCGCTGCGCCATTGCGCGCGCAGCGCGGCGTAGTCGCTGCGGAACTGCTGGTAGATCTGCGCCTTGGCCTGCGCCATGGCGGGGCCGCGCTGCTGCGGGTCCTGGTAGAGCTGCTGCAGCGCCTGGCGCGTGTGGCCGGTCAGCGCCCGCCACTGCGCGCGCCGCAGCTGGCCTGCATCCCAGCGTGCGCGGGCGGCGGGGCCGGCCTCGGTGGCCAGCCACAGCGGCGTGCCCAGGCGCTCCACGGTGGTGGCAAAGGATTCGTTGAAGGCCGTGTCGCCCGCCACATAGACCACCTGGTGGGCCAGTTCGTGGAACAGCAGGCCGGCGAACTCGCCCTCGCCCCAGCCGATGAAGGTGTTGAGCAGCGGATCGCCGCCCAGCCAGTTCAGGTAGCCCAGCGTGGAATAGGCGGGCACGCCGTAGCTGCCGGACTCCAGGCCCTGGTCGGTCAGTTGCCGTGCCTGGGCCATGGCGTCGGCCTCGGCAAAGTAGCCCCGGTAGCCCACGCAGCCGGCCACGGGAAAGCACCAGCGGTGCAGCTCCAGGCTGTCGGGCGGCGCGGCCACCACGTTCCATACGGCAAACGGCCGCTGCAGATCGGCATAGCGGCGGTAGCTGGCGTTGTCGGGCAGGCCCAGGCGCTCCACGGCAAAGGCGCGCATGCGCCGGGCCGACAGCAGGCGCTCGCGCAGTGCGGGCGCAAGGCTCTCGTCCTGCAGCCAGTCGTCAATCGGGCGGCTGGCCTGCAGCAGGTGCATTTGCCCGCGCAGGCTTTGCCAGTAATAGCCCAGCCCGTCGCCACCGGCCCCACGGCTGGCACAGCCGCCCAGCAGCAGGCCTATGCCCACCAAAATCGCGGGCAGGCCGCGCCTGACTACACTCAAGCCTTCTCGCACCCTTGGCCCCCTTGCTGCTTTCATGGACTTCTTCACGCTGGCGATCATTGTCTTCATCGCAATCTACCTGCTCAAGACGCAGCAACAGCGTCGGCATACCCTGCTGCTGGCCCAGTATCTGGGGCGATTCCAGATCGAGAAGCTGATGGGCGGCCTGATCGAAGGCTATCTGCGCGTCCTGGGTGAGAACGACGAGCAGCGCCGTGCCCAGATCTGGACCGTGCTGGACAACACCGAGGCCAACCTGGCCGAGCAGTTCCAGCGCTTTGCCAAGGAGATGGCCACGGCCGATCCGCAGCTCACGCGCGTGAGCACGCTGCCCGTGGCGCTGCCCTATCTGGACCGGCTCTTTCCCTCGTCGTCCTTCGATCTGCGCGACGCCATGCAGCTGCATGCGCGCGGCATTGCCTCCGTGCGCGTGGCCGACAGCCGCAACGAGGACGAACGTCGTGCGCGCGCCTTCACGATGACGGCCGAGCTGTTGCTCATGCAGTACACCTGTCATTGGTTTTGCAAATCGCGCGCCGTGGCATCCCTGCGGCTGGTCGCACGGCACAAGACGCCCTTCGAGCAAGTGCTTGCTTCGGTGACGGATCAGACACGGCGCGACTACAGGCAGCTGATCGCCTGATCACTCCCGCTGTGGCGGAGCGCCATGCCCCGCCATGCACAGCCCAGGCTGCGATTGACGCAGTGCGCCTTGCTGTCAAAAATGAACGCCATGACACAAGTGCTGAGCTCCATCGAGGCGCGGCTGGCGTCTCTCCCTGTCCCCGTGGCCGTGATCCTGCCGTCCGGCCAGCGCGCTGGTCCTGCGGATGCGCAGGTGGTGCTGCATTTCCAGACCATGTCGGCCATCGCCAGCCTGGCGGCCGGGCAGATAGGGACACTGGGCAGTGCCATCGTGGAAGGGCTGGTGCGCATCGACGGCCGCATGCGCGACGTGATGGCGGTGGCCGCCAGCCTGCTGCAGTCCGATCCGGTGCGCGGCACATCGCACTGGTGGGGGCATGCCATGGCCCGCATGCGCTCCATGGCCGCGCACACGCTGGCGCGCGACGCCCAGCAGATCCAGTTCCACTACGACATCTCCGACGACTTCTACGGCCTGTGGCTGGACCCGCGCCGCGTCTATTCCTGCGCCTACTTCCGCGATCCGCAGATGACGCTGGCACAGGCCCAGGAGGCCAAGCTGGAGCACATCTGCCGCAAGCTGGACCTGCGGCCCGGCGAGCGCTTCCTGGACATCGGCGCGGGCTGGGGCGCGCTGCTGCTGTGGGCGGCCGAGCACTACGGCGTCACGGCCACGGGCATCACGCTCTCGCACAACCAGCACCGCTACGTGCAGCAGCTGATTGCCGAGCGCGGCCTGCAGGGCAAGGTGGACATGCAACTGCTGGACTACCGCGCGCTGGCGCCCGCCCAGCCCTTCGACAAGATAGGCTCGGTGGGCATGTTCGAGCATGTGGGCCAGGCCCAGCTGCCCGAGTACTTCCAGACCGTGCACCGCCTGCTGCGCCCGGGCGGCATGGCGCTGATCCACGGCATCACGGCGGGCGGCGTGGACAACACCGAGCTGGGCGCGGGCATGGGCGAGTTCATCGACCGCTACATCTTCCCCGGCGGCGAGCTGATGCATGTGAGCCGCGTGCTGCACGACATGGGCCACAGCGGGCTGGAAATGGTGGACACGGAGAACCTGCGGCCCCACTACGCACGCACGCTGTGGAACTGGTCCGACGCACTGGAAGCCCGGCTGCCGCAGGCGCAGCGTATCCTTGAGCAGCATGCCGATGCCGAAGGTGCCGCCAAGGTGCTGCGCGCCTACCGGCTCTATCTGGCGGGTTGCGCCATGGGATTCGAGCGCGGCTGGATCGCCCTGCACCAGATGCTGTGCACACATCCCGATGGACGGCTGCAGTCGGGACCCATGGTGGGGGCTCAATCGGACTATGCTTTCAACCGCGAGTACATGTACCGCTGAGTGCATGACACGCCACACAGAAAAAGGATAGCCATGCTCTACAAGTTCAAGTCCCGTGCCACGGCCGACGTCATCATGCTCGAATCCAATGGCCGCCAGGTCTTGGAGATCGTCGGCAAGACGCCCGGCGCCAGCGGCATCATCACGGTGCAGCAGATTCCCGCCGCCATAGAGGCGCTGGAGGCCGCCGTCGCCGACGACGACGCCCGCCGCAAGGCCAGCCATGAAGACGAGTCCCAGGACGGCGAGCAGGACAGCGCCGCAGCGGGCGCGCGCGACGCCGTCAGCCTGCGCCAGCGTGCCGCGCCCATGATCGACATGCTGCGACGCAGCGCCGCCGAGAACAGCGACGTCACCTGGTAAGCCGGCGGCACCACCGGCCCCTTCAGGCGTTGATGCCCTTCATGCCTTCCTCCGTATAGCGCTGCCCGGCCACGGGCAGCTCGTCGCTGGCGCGCCGCAGCTCGTCCAGCTCGGCGGGGGTCAGTGCCACGGACAGCGCGCCCAGGTTGTCCTGCAGATGGGCGATGCGCCGGGTGCCCGGAATGGGCACCACGTCCGGCCCCTGGGCCAGCAGCCAGGCCAGGGCGATCTGCGCGGGCGTGCTGCCCTTGCGCTGCGCCAGGGCCGATACGGCGCCCACCAGGGCCTGGTTGGTGTCGATGTTGCCCGGCTGAAAGCGCGGCAGGCTGGCGCGGAAATCGCCCTGCTCGAAGGCCGTGCCGCCATGAAAACGCCCCGTGAGAAAGCCGCGCCCCAGCGGCGAATAGGCCACCAGCCCCACGCCCAGCTCGCGGCAGGCGGGCAGCACCTCTTCCTCCACCTCGCGCGTCCACAGCGAATACTCGGTCTGCACGGCCGTCACCGGGTGCACGGCATGGGCGCGGCGCAGCGTGGCCGCGCTGACTTCGCACAGACCGATGCGGGCGATCTTGCCCTCCTGCACCAGCTGCGCCAGGCCTTGCATGGTCTCTTCGATGGGGCGCGTGGCATCGACGCGGTGCACGTAGTACAGGTCGATGCGCTCCACGCCCAGGCGCCGCAGCGAGTCCTCGCAGCTTTGCCGTGCGTACTGCGCGCTGTTGTCGATGCTGCGCCGGTACTCGCCGGCCTTGCGCACGATGCCGAACTTGGTGGCGATCTTCACGCGCGGGCGGCGCGTGGCCAGGAAGCGGCCGATCAGCTCCTCGTTGTGGTGCGGCCCGTAGACATCGGCCGTGTCCAGGAAATCGATGCCGGACTCCACGGCATGGTCCAGCGCCTGCAGCGCCAGGGCGTCGTCGCGCGGACCATAGAACTCGCTCATGCCCATGCAGCCCAGGCCCAGGGCGGATACCTGCAGATCGTGGCCAAGTTTGCGTTGTTGCATTGCATATCCTCTTGCTGAAACAAGGGGCCAGTATGGTTTTCCGAAGCAGCCTTGCCTACTGACAAAATCGCGCTTTGATCTTCCATTTTCGGAAAACATTCCCGAAAACAAAGGAGCATTCCATTGCAGTGGGACGACGCCCGCATCTTCCTGGCCATTGCCCGCGCCGGCAGCCTGAGCGGTGCCTCGGCCGCGCTGGGGCTGGGCGTGGCCACGGTCTCGCGCCGGCTGGATCGGCTGGAGTCTGCGCTGGCCATGCCGCTGTTCAGCCGCCACCAGAGCGGCTATCGGCTCACCGCCGACGGCCAGGCGCTGCTGGCCCCTGCCGAGGCGCTGGAGCAGGCGGCCCAGGCCCTGGGCGATGCCGCGCAAAGTCAGGCACAGGTGGCGGGCGTGGTGCGGCTGGCCACGGCCGAGAACCTGGCCAACCCGCTGATCGCGCCCTCGCTGGTCCCTCTGTTCGCCCGCCACCCGGGTCTGCGCGTGCAGTTGGTCAGCGGCGTGCAGACGCTGAATCTGCACCGGCGCGACGCCGACCTGGCCGTGCGCATGACCCAGCCCGAGGCCGGCCACCTCACGATACGGCGCCTGGGCACGCTGGGCTTCGGCCTGTACGGATCGGCCGGCTATGTGCAAGGCCGCGCAGGCGGAAACGGAAGCGCGGGCATCCACGGCTCGGACCCGTTCGAGGGCGATGCCTTCATCGGCTGGGACGACAGCCATGCCCACCTGCCCGCCGCACGCTGGATGGCGCGCGCCCTGCGCGGGCGTCCCTGCCGGCTGGAGACCAACACCCTGTCCGCGCAGCTGGCCGCGGCCCGGGCGGGCTTGGGCCTGGCCGTGCTGCCGCATTTCCTGGCGCGGCAGGCGGGGCTGGTCTGCGTGGAGCCGCAGCTGGGCGCCGACCAGCCGATCTGGCTTGCCATGCATGCCGACCTTGCCCATTCGCGGCGCGTACGGGCCGTGGCCGACCACCTCATTGAACTGTTCGAGCGGCGGCATGCGGAACTCGAAGGCCCGGCCTGAGCCGCAGCAGGGGCCGCGCGCCGTGTTAAACACGCACGCAGATTGCGAGAAAGAAAGGACTTCCATGCACCGCCTCCGTCATTCCTCCCGATTCCTGCCCTGGCTGGGCGCGCTGGCCGCCACGCTGGCACTGGCCGCATGCGCCGACAGGCCCAAGGCGCCCACCGGCCCGCAGGCGCCCCCGGGAGCGGCGGCTGCCGTGTATTCGCTGCTGTTTCTGGACAACGCCTCCAACCTCGGCCCCAAGGCGGCGGCCTACTGCATAGGCAACGGCCGGGGCTGGGCGCTGCTGGACCCCGATGCCGGCACGCTGGCCCTGCTCAGCGGCCAGAGCCAGGTGCGGCCGGCTTCGGCCTGCGACGTGGGCAAGGGCGGCGAGCAGGTGCTGGACCGGGCCAGCGGCCGGCCGGCGCTGATGTTCGGCGTCGAGCTTGTGCACTGCACGGCCTCGGGATCGCAATGCCTGATGCGCGGCAGCTACTACGAAGGTCCCGGCAACACGCAGAGCAACCTCTACAACGCAAGCCAGCGCGGCGGCAGCTGGCAGGCCGTGATGGCGCTGCGCGGGCCGGCGCCCTGAGCCCTGCATCTCTGCTGTCGCGCGGCTCCCGCCAACGAAAAAGCCCGGCCGAAGCCGGGCTTGATCGTGGTTGCAACCGGGCGATCCGTCGCGGTGGTGGTCCTCGGGATCAGTCGGCGTAGGTGCCGGCTGCCTTGATGACCTTGCCCCACTTCTCGATCTCGGCCTGGACGAACTTCTTGTGGCCTTCGGGCTCGATGCGGCCGTCGCTGGCGATCACGGCGCCCAGGGCTTCCTGGCGCTTGATGAACTCGGGGTCCTTCAGGGCGGCCTTCATGGCCTCGTTGACCTTCTTGACGATGTCGGCCGGCGTGCCCTTGGGTGCGTACAGGCCGTGCCAGATGGTGACCTGGAAGTCGGGCACGCCCACTTCGGCCAGCGTCGGCAGGTCCTTGAGCGCGGGCATGGTCAGGCGCTTGGGCGTGGTGACGGCATAGGCCTGCACCTTCTTGGCCGTGATCTGGCCCGTGGTGTTGGTGGTCTGGTCGCACAGCAGGTCCACCTGGTTGCCGATCAGGTCGGCAATCGCGGGGGCGGCGCCCTTGTAGGGCACGGGCGTCATTTCCGTCTTCATGGACGCCTGCAGCATCAGGCCGCACAGGTGGGAGGCGGAACCGATGCCGGCATTGGCCAGGTTGACCTTGCCCTGGTTCTTGCCGATCCAGTCCTTGACCTCGGCGAAGTTCTTGGCCGGCAGGCTGGGGCGGCCGATCAGGGTCATGGGCACGTCGTTGATGATGCCGGCGTACTCGAAGTCGTTGAGCACGTTGAACGACAGCTTGCGGTACAGCGACGGGATCGTGGACATGCCGATGTGGTTGATCAGCAGCGTGTAGCCGTCAGGACGGGCACGTGCGGCCTTGGCCGTGCCGATGGTGCTGCCGGCGCCGTCGGCGTTGTCCACCACGATGGTGGCATTGTTCAACTGCTTGCGCATGGACTCGGCCAGATCGCGGGCCACCTTGTCGGTCGGGCCGCCTGCGGTGAACGGCACGATGAGGGTGATCGTCTTGCCTGCGGCAGGATAGTCCTGCGCGTGGGCGCCAAGGGCTGCACCGGCTGCCAGCGCAATGGCTGCGATCTTGAACAATGCTTTCATAGTGTCTCCAAGTAAATAGCGTGCAAATGATAGGGGGCGATGCGCATTTGCCTTCGAGGGCAAACACGCAAGAGAAACCGAATGCACGAGGAGACGGATTTTAAGAATTGTTTCTATTGCGCCGCAGCAGATTCCCTTGCCATTGATCTAGTGCAAACCCTGGGAGTCTTGACAGGCGTCATGTTTTCAGGGTCTGCGAATGCTGCTCGGCGGCGAGGCCGCCGTCCCCGCGCCTCGGTGGCTACTTGTACGACCTCGCGTCTTCAATGACCTTCCCGTCATTGGGCAGGGTGCCCGGCAGCACCATCTGCACATCGCCGCGCAGCTTGGTGACTTCGCGCACGGCATCGGACAGTTGCTGGGCCAGGCCCGGTGAGGTTTCGCGGGTTTCGACCAGCAGCTGCATCTGGTCGTTGGCCATCTCGCCCGTGACCACCAGCCGCGCGCGCCCCACCTGGGGGAAGCGGCGCACGACGTCGGCAATCTGGCCCGGGTGCACGAACATGCCGCGCACCTTGGTGGTCTGGTCGGCGCGTCCCATCCAGCCCTTGATGCGCGCATTGGTGCGGCCCGTGGGGCACTGGCCGGGCAGCACGGCAGAGAGGTCGCCCGTGCCGAAGCGGATCAGCGGGTAGTCGGGGTTGAACGTGGTGATCACCAGCTCGCCCACCTCGCCGGGGGCCACCGGGTCGCCCGTGCCGGGGCGCACGATCTCGACGATGACCTGCTCGTCCAGCACCAGGCCTTCGCGGGCCTCGGTCTCGTAGGCGATCAGGCCCAGGTCGGCCGTGGCGTAGCACTGGTAGCCCGCGATGCCGCGCTCGGCCAGCCAGTCGCGCAGCGAGGGCGGGAAGGCCTCGCCCGAGACCATGGCCTTGGTCACGGAGGGGATGGGCAGGCCCATCTCCAGGGACTTTTCCACAATGATCTTGAGGAAGCTGGGCGTGCCCACGTAGCCGGCGGGCCGCAGGTCGGCCATGGCCTGCACCTGCTGCTCGGTCTGGCCCGTGCCGCCTGCGAACACCGTGCAGCCCAGCGCATGGGCGCCGCTTTCCATCATCGAGCCCGCGGGCACGAAGTGGTAGCTGAAGCAGTTGTGCACCAGCTCGCCGGGCCGAAAGCCCGAGGCATGCAGCGCGCGCGCCATGCGCCAGTAGTCGGGGCGGCGGCTTTCGGGCTCGTAGATGGGGCCGGGGCTGCAGAACAGGCGCGGCATGGGCTGGCCCAGGCCAATGGCGTTGAAGCCGCCGAAGATCTGCGCGGGCCGCTGCTCGGCCTGGCGCTGCAGCAGCTCGTACTTGCGCGTCACCGGCAGGCGGGCCAGGGCCTCGCGGCTGGTGATCTGCGTGGCGTCGACGCCGTCCAGGATCTGGGCGAAGGCGGCAGAGTGTTGCTGCGCATGGGCGATCTGCCGGGGCAGGGCGGACAGCAGCGCCGCTTCGCGTTCGTCAGGGGTGCGCGTCTCCAGCGCGTCGTAGAAGGCACTCATGGCTAGTCCTGTGGAAGAAGGGTCTGGGGCAGGGGCTGGGAAATGTCCGCCGGTCAGGCCAGCCAACGTTTTCTGCGCTTGTAGCTTTTCACGTCCTTGAAACTCTTGCGCTCGCCGCCGCCCACGCCCAGGTAGAACTCCTTGACGTCCTCGTTGCTGGCCAGGTCCGAGGCCGCGCCGTCCATGACGATGCGGCCGCTTTCCATGATGTAGCCGTAGTCCGAATATTTGAGGGCCATGTTGGTGTTCTGTTCGGCCAGCAGGAAGGTGACCTTCTCCTTGCTGTTGAGGTCGCGGACGATGTTGAACACCTCCTCGACGATCTGCGGGGCCAGGCCCATCGAGGGTTCGTCCAGGAGCACCATGCGCGGATTGGCCATCAGCGCGCGGCCGATGGCGCACATCTGCTGCTCGCCGCCCGAGGTGTAGGCGGCCTGCGAGGTACGGCGCGTCTTCAGGCGCGGAAAGTAGTTGTAGACCTTCTCGAGGTTGGCCGCTATCTCGCCCTTGTCAGTGCGCGTGTAGCTGCCGGTCATGAGGTTTTCCTCGATGGTCAGGTGGGCGAAGCAGTGACGCCCCTCCATGACCTGGACCACGCCGCGCTGTACCAGCTCGGAGGGCGTGAGGCTTTCGATGCGCTCGCCCTCCAGCTCGATCGTGCCCTTGGTCACCTCGCCGCGCTCGCCCTTGAGCAGGTTGGAGATGGCGCGCAGCGTCGTGGTCTTGCCCGCGCCGTTGCCGCCCAGAATGGCCACGATGCTCTCGCGCGGCACCTGGAGCGAAACGCCCTTGAGCACCAGGATCACATGGTTGTAGATGACTTCGATGCCATTGACCACGAGCAGCGGATCGCTGGCGGCCGGGGCGGAGGTGGGTGCGGTGGTCATGGCGTCGTCCATGGGCGTTGATACGAAAGCGGAGTGCGGGGCCGCAACTCTCGGAGCATCTCTGCGCGGGGCATGCCCCAACTCAGGGACACCGAGGAAGGGCCGCCCCGCACCGAGGGTGTCGTCCCCCTCCCGCGAAGCGAGAGAGGGGGAAGGCGCGTCAGCGCCTCAGGGGGTGCAGGTCCGAGTCTTTACGTTCTTTTCCTTGGCGTACTTGTCCGCGTACTCCTTGACCAGCGGTTCGACCATGGACTTGTCGGCCTGGTACCAGTCGGAGACCACCTTCCACTTGGCGCCATCCCACTGGGCAATGCGCGACCAGTCGGTGCCCAGGTGGTTGTCGCAGCTGGTCTTGACGGGGCGGATGATCTTGCCGAAGCCCAGCTCGTTGAGGCGCTCCTGCGTGAGGTTCAGGTTTTCCAGGCCCCAGCGCACCTGCTCGGAGGTCATGACCTTGCCCTTGCCGTACTTTTCCTGTGCCGTGCGGATGGCCTCCACCTGCAGCATGGAGATCACCATGCCGCGCGTGTGGGCCATGGCGCCCAGTTCCTTGGCGTCGGTGGCCGTGCCCTGGCCCTTGTCGTAGACCATGGCCTTGACCTCGTCGTGCACCTTGTCGTGCTCGGCCGTGTTGTGGATGGTCACGGTGTTGTAGCCCTTGGCGCCGGCGCCGATGTCCTTCACGTCATGGTCCGAGCCGGCCCACCAGATGGCGTACATCTTCTCGCGCGGATAGCCGGTGGCCTGCGCCTCGCGCACGGCCGTGGGCGTCATCACGCCGGCCGACCACAGCAGCACGTAATCGGGGCGCTGCTGGCGGATCTGCAGCCAGGTGGACTTCTGCTCCACGCCGGGCGCCGTCACGGGCAGCAGCGTCAGGTCGAAACCTTCCTTGGCGGCGCGCTTTTGCAGCAGCGGAATGGGTTCCTTGCCATAGGGCGAGTCGTGGTAGACCAGGGCGATCTTCTTGCCCTTGAGGCTGCCCTTTTCCTTCTTGAGGATGTCCTGGATGATGGAGTCGGCCGCCGTCCAGTAGTTGCCCAGCAGCGGGAAGTTCCACTCGAAGACCTTGCCGTCGGCCGACTGCGACAGGCCATAGCCTGTGGTGATGATGGGCATCTTGTCGCCGGGCGCCTTGTCCGTCACGGCGAACGTGATGCCGGTGGACTGCGGATCGAACCCGGCAGCGCCGCCGCCCTTGCCCTTCAGGCGCTCATAGCATTCCACGCCCTTGGCCGTGTCGTAGGCCGTCTCGCATTCCTCGTAGGCGATCTTCACGCCATTGATGCCGCCCTTGGCGTTGACCAGCTTGATGTAGTCCTGCTTGCCATCGGCCCATGGAATGCCCAGCGGCGCGAACTGGCCCGTGCGGTAGACCAGCAGCGGCACGAACTGGTCCTGGGCCTGTGCGGCAGGGGCGGCCACGAGAGCGCCGATTCCAGCAGCGACCGTGGCGGCGGCGATGGCGACTTTCTTGAACATCATGACGTTGTCTCCTAGTTGGCTGGGGAAGATTCCCCGGTTATCCGGCACTCTGTGGCGCCCTGTCTCGATACAGATCAACTCAATGCGGGAAGGGCCAGACGCGAAGCTTCTGGCGGGCTGTGGCCCACAGTTTTGCCAGGCCATGCGGCTCCACGATCAGGAAGAACACGATCAGCGCACCGAAGATCATGTGCTCCAGGTAGGTCGCCGTGGCCGTGGACAGCGGCAGGCCCATCCAGTGCGGCACCTGGGTGAGCAGCAGCGGCAGCAGCACGAAGAAGGCCGCGCCGAAGATGCTTCCCACCACCGAACCCAGGCCGCCGATGATGATCATGAACAGCAGCTGCAGCGAGCGGTCCAGGCTGAAGGCCGCGGGCTCCCAGGCGCCCAGGTGAACGAAGCCCCACAGCGCGCCGGCCACGCCGACGATGAAGCTGCTCACGGCAAAGGCGCTGAGCTTGGCGTAGGTCGGGCGGATGCCGATCACGCTGGCGGCCACGTCCATGTCGCGCATGGCCATCCACTCGCGGCCGATGGCGCCGCGCACCAGGTTCTTGGCGGCCAGGCCCAGCACGCACAGGATGCCCAGGCACAGCAGGTACTTCTCCATGGGCGTGTCGATCTTCCAGCCCATGATGGACAGCGGGCCTGCGCTCACCGAGCCCGAGGAAGAGTTGTTCGTCACCCAGGCCGCGCGGCTGGCCAGCCAGTCCACGAAGAACTGGGCGGCCAGCGTGGCCACGGCCAGGTACAGGCCCCGGATGCGCAGGCTGGGCAGGCCGAAGATCACGCCGAAGACCATGGCCAGCACGCCGCCGCCGATCAGGGCCACCAGCAGCGGCATGCCCTCGAAGCGCACCTGCAGGTTGTAGGCCGCGTAGGCGCCCACGGCCATGAAGGCGCCGGTGCCCAGAGAGATCTGGCCGCAGTAGCCGACCAGGATGTTCAGCCCCAGCGCCGCCAGCGACATGATCAGGAAGGGGATCAACACGGCCTGGAAGGTGTAGTCGCTGACGCTGAAGGGAATCACCAGGAAGGCGACGGCCAGCAGCGCCACGATGGCCCAGCGGTCCTGGGCAACGCCGAAGATCTGCTGGTCGGATGCGTAGGTCGTCTTGAATTGACCGTTCTCACGATAAAACATGGTGCAAGTTCTCCGTAACGGTCAAACGCGATCAATGATTTTGTCGCCGAACAGCCCCTGGGGCCGCACGAGCAGGAAGCACAGGGCAAGGCCGTAGGCGAACCAGGTCTCGATGCCGCCGCCGACCATGGGGCCCAGGTAGACCTCGGAGAGCTTCTCGCCCACGCCGATGATCAGGCCGCCGATGATGGCGCCGGGCAGCGAGGTCAGGCCGCCCAGGATCACCACGGGCAGGGCCTTCAGGGCCACCAGCGACAGCGAGTACTGCACGCCCAGCTTGGAGCCCCAGATGATGCCCACCACCAGGGCCACGCCGCCGGCCACCGACCAGACGATGACCCAGATGCGCGACAGCGGGATGCCGATGGACTGCGCCGCCTGGTGGTCGTCGGCCACGGCGCGCAGCGCGCGGCCGGTCTTGGTCTTCTGGAAGAACACGCTGAGCGCGGCCACCAGCAGCGCGGCGATGCAGGCCGCGTACAGGTCTTCCTGGCTCAGCAGCACGCCGCCCTGGAACAGGCCCTCGAGGATGAACATGGGGTCCTTGGGCATGCCCACGTTGATGCTGTAGACGGCGCTGCCGAAGATCATCGGGCCCAGGCCGTCCAGCAGGTAGGCGATGCCCAGCGTGGCCATCAAGAGCGTGATGGGCTCCTGGTTGACGAGGTGGCGCAGTGCCAGCCGCTCGATCACCCAGGCCACGACCACCATGATGGCCAGCGACACGCAGATGGCCAGCAGGTTGGTGAACCAGCCCGGCTCCATGCCGATCCACTTCGGGATCCACTCGGAAAAGCGCGCCATGGCCAGGGCCGAGAACAGCACCATCGCGCCCTGGGCGAAGTTGAACACGCCCGAGGCCTTGAAGATCAGCACGAAGCCGATGGCGATCAGCGCGTACAGCGTGCCCACCATGAGGCCGCCGAACAAGGTTTCCAGAAAAAATCCCATGTCAGTCCCCTCAATGGCCTGTGCCAAGGTAAGCGCGGATCACGTCTTCGTTCTGGCGCACCTCGTCGGGTGCGCCGTCGCCGATCTTCTTGCCGTAGTCCAGCACCACGACGCGGTCGCTGATGTCCATGACCACGCCCATGTCGTGCTCGATCAGCACGATGGTGGAGCCGAACTCGTCGTTGACATCGAGGATGAAGCGGCACATGTCCTGCTTTTCCTCCACGTTCATGCCGGCCATGGGCTCGTCCAGCAGCAGCACCTGCGGCTGCATGGCCAGTGCGCGGCCCAGGTCCACGCGCTTTTGCAGGCCGTAGGGCAGCTGGCCCACGGGGGTCTTGCGGTAGGCCTGGATCTCCAGGAAGTCGATGATGTGCTCGACGAACTCGCGGTGGCGGATCTCCTCGCGCTGGGCCGGGCCCAGGCGCAGGGCCTGCATCAGGATGCCGCTTTTGATCTGCAGGTTGCGGCCGGTCATGATGTTGTCGATCACGCTCATGCCCTTGAACAGCGCCAGGTTCTGGAAGGTGCGCGCCACGCCCATCTCGGCCACCTGGCGGCTGTTCATGTGGCTGAAGGTCTTGCCCCGGAAGGTGATCGATCCCTCGGACGGCGTGTACACGCCGTTGATGCAGTTGAGCATGGAGCTCTTGCCCGCGCCGTTGGGGCCGATGATGGAGCGGATCTCGTGCTCGCGCACATCGAACGAGATGTCCGTCAGCGCCTTCACCCCGCCGAAGCGCAGGCTGATGTTCTTGATGTCGAGGATGACATCGCCGATCTTCTTGTGGGTCATGTCAGCGGCTCCGGTCAGGCCCTGGCGGTGGCAGCCACCGAATGGGTTTTGGCATCGATGATGGACAGCGTGGCGCTGACGCTGCCGGTGCGGCCGTCCTCGAACTTGACCTGGGTCTCGATGAACTGCTCACGCTTGCCCGTGTACAGCGCATCGACCAGCACGCCGTACTTGTCGGCAATGAAGCCGCGGCGCACCTTGCGCGTGCGGGTCAGCTCGTCGTCGTCGGGGTCCAGCTCCTTGTGCAGCACCAGGAAGCGCGCCACCTGCGTGTCGGCCATGCCGGCTTCGGCGGCCAGGTCGGCGTTCACCTGGGCCACGCAGTCGGCCACCATCTCCAGCACCTTGGCCTTCGATGCCAGGTCCACATAGCCGCCATAGGGCAGGCCCTGCCGCTCGGCCCAGTTGCCCACGGCCTCGTAGTCGATGTTGATGAAGGCGCAGACCTGGTCGCGGCCGTGGCCGAAGCACACCGCCTCCTTGATCTGTGGGAAGAACTTGAGCTTGTTCTCGATGTAGTTGGGCGCGAACATGGCGCCCCGGCTGGTCTTGCCCACGTCCTTGGCGCGGTCGATGATGCGCAGCTGGCCGCTGGCGTCGATCACGCCGGCATCTCCCGTGTGGAACCAGCCGTCGGCATCCACCACCTCGGCCGTGGCGTCGGGGCGCTTGTAGTACTCCTTGAGCACGGACACGCCCTTGAGCAGCACCTCGCCGTTGTCGGCGATCTTCAGCTCGATGCCCGGTGCGGCCTGGCCCACGCTGCTCAGCTCCACCTGCCCGTCGCGCTGTATGCACACATAGGCGCAGGTCTCGGTCTGGCCGTAGAGCTGCTTGAGGTTGATGCCGATGGAGCGGAAGAAGCGGAACAGCTCGGGCCCGATGGCCGCACCCGCCGTGTAGGCCACGCGGATGCGCGACAGGCCCATGGCATTGCGCAGCGGCCCGTAGATGCACAGGTCGCCCAGCGCGTACTTCAGGCGGTCCAGCGTGCCCACCGTCTTGCCGTCCAGGATGTCCGAGCCCACGCGGCGCGCCACGGCCATGGCGCGGCCGTACATCCATTGCTTGAAGGGCGCGGCATCCTCCATGCGGATGGACACCGAGGTCAGCATGCCCTCGAAGATGCGCGGTGGCGCGAAGTAGTAGCTGGGGCCGATCTCGCGCAGGTCGATGGACACGGTCGAGGCCGACTCCGGGCAGTTGATGGTGAAGCCCGCCACCAGCCACTGCGCGAAGGAGAACAGGTGGTCGCCCACCCAGGCCGGAGGCAGGTAGGAGATCACGTTGTCGCCGGGGCCCAGGCGGTCCACCTGCACGCCGCCGCGTGCCGACTCGCCAAAGCTGCGGTGCGTCTGGCACACGCCCTTGGGCTTGCCGGTCGTGCCCGAGGTGTAGAGGATGACCGAGACATCGTCGGGCGACAGCGCGGCCAGCATCGCATCCCAGGCGCCCGGGTGTGCGGCATCCCACTCCTGGCCCTTTTGCAGCAGCGCCTCGGTGCTGATCAGCCCCGGCTGGTCGTAGTTGCGCAGGCCGCGCGGGTCGTCATAGATGATGTGGCCGAGGCCGGAGACGCTCTCGCGCACCTCCAGCAGCTTGTCGACCTGCTCCTGGTTCTCGGCAAAGGCGAAGTCGATCTCGGCATCCTCGATGACGAAGCGCATCTCGGCGGCCACGGCATCCTGGTACAGCGGGATCGGTACGCCGCCCAGCGCCTGCACGGCAATGAAGCCCATGTAGACATGGGGCCGGTTGTCGCTGATGAAGGCCAGATTCTGGCCGCGTGCCAGGCCCAGCGCCGCCAGGCCGCAGGCCATGTGGCGCACGGTCTCGGCGGCCTCGCTCCAGCTCCAGGTCTGCCAGATGCCGTATTCCTTCTCGCGCAGCGCCGGCGCCTGGGGGCGCTGGGCGGCATGCTGGAGCAGCAGGTGCGGGAACGTGGTCGTCATTCCATGTCCTTGGATGTTCGTGAATGGTGGTCGCATGGTGCAGATGCCCAGGCTGTGACCTACCGGCTTGGACTGCATCCTAGGACTGGCTTTGACGCCGTGGTGTCTGTTTGACGACAATCCGCGGGAAACTCATCATCGGGAAAACGCGCCGTAACAAAAGGTGCCAAAACGGTCTCATGTCCCGCTTGGGGGCTTGCGCATCCAGGAATGTGCGCGTGCCGCGGTCCTTCTGGAAATCCCGCTCACGCCAGCCACCGGGCTCGGGCAATGCTTGGGTGGTTTTGATGATTGATCCGCGCACCCTCGCCGCGACTCCATGAGCCAAGAACTGTCACTGCACCAGCGCCGCCGCGCGCCCCGGCCCGAGGAACTCGAAGGCATTCCCTGGCTGGCCGTACTCCAGCCCGCCGAGCGCGAACGGGCCCAGAAGGCGCTGGTCGTCGGCGACGCCCAGCCCGGCGACTATGTCTGCCGCACCGGCCGCGCGCCCACCTACTGGTTCGGCGTGGTCGAAGGCCTGCTCAAGATGAACACCGACGGCGCCGATGGCGCCAGCATGACCCTGGCCGGCCTGCCCCCGGGCGGCTGGTTCGGCGAAGGCACGGCCGTCAAGCGCGAGCCCTACCGCTACAACGTGCAGGCCATACGCCGCAGCGTGGTCGGTGGCCTGCCAATCGAGACCTTCCACTGGCTGCTGGACCACTCCATCGGCTTCAACCGCTTCGTCATGAGCCAGCTCAACGAGCGCCTGGGCCAATTCATCTCGGCCCGCGAAATCGACCGCCTCACCAACCCCGACCTGCGCGTGGCCCGCAGCCTGGCCGCGCTCTTTCACCCGCTGCTGTACCCGGGCGTGGGCGAGGTGCTGCGCATCACCCAGCAGGAACTGGCCTACCTGGTGGGCCTGTCACGCCAGCGCGTCAACGAGGCGCTGTCCGTGCTGCAGCGCGAAAACGCCATCGTCGTGGAGTACGGCGGCCTGCGCGTGCTCGACCTGGAAGCGCTGCGCAGCGGTCTGTTTGCGGGGGCGCGGCGGGCGGCTTGAGCATGCGCGGCGTCCGCTTTGGCGCCGTACCCATTGGCATGAACCAGCACCGATGCATGCCACCACGGAATTTTGAAAAGTACTGAAAATCGTAGCCAAACTACGATTGGCAGAAAAATACCAAACTTGTCCGTGTTTGGAATAAGTGCTTGAATCGCAGCATGACTACGACCGGGGCAAGCAAATTAAACGCGCTCTACACGCAGCTGCCTGCGGGCACGCCCATTACCTCGCAGGATCTGGCAGGACTGGGCATCTCCGCAGACCTGGCTGTCCATTACGTGCGCGCGGGCTGGCTGAAGCGCCTGATGCGGGGGGTCTTCTGCCGGCCCAACGACAGCCTGGCCCTGCATCCGAGCCTGGGCGTGCTGCAGCGCCGCCTGGAGGGCCTGCATGTGGGGGGCAAGTCGGCGCTGGACTGGTACGGCATGCGCCAGTATGTGGCGCAGCAGCCGGTGCTGCAGCTGTATGGCTGGGCCGCCGGGCAGTTGCCGCCATGGTTCACGGAGCGGTTCCCTGCCGAATACCATCGCAAACGGCTGTTCGATGAACAACCCGGCGATTTGCTGCACGTGGGGCCGTTCGAGAAACGCAGCGGTGCCGCCCAGGTCTCGGCCCCGGAGCGTGCGCTGCTGGAGCTTCTGAGCGATGTGGGCGTGCGCCAGCCGCTGCAGGAAGCCAGGGAGCTGGTGGAGAGCGCGTACAGCCTGCGCGCCGATGTGCTGCGTGAACTTCTGCAGCGCTGCACCAGCGTCAAGACCGTGCGCCTGTGCCTTCAACTCGGGCGCGAGGGGGCGCTGCCCTGGGTCGCCAGGCTGGAGACGGCCTCGCTGCCGACGGGAAGCGACAGGCCCTGGGTGTCCCGGTCGGCCGAGGGCCTGTTGGTGCTCAAGCCATGAACCAGACCTATCTCGACACTGCGCGCCTGTTGACACAGGTCGCGCCGCTGGTGTTTGTGGATGACACGTTCGCGCTGAAGGGCGGAACCGCGATCAACCTGTTCGTGCGCGATATGCCGCGCCTGTCCGTTGATCTGGACCTGGTGTTTCCCGACCACAGGCCGTCACGTGATGAGGCGCTGCTGCGGATCAATCAGGCCATCCGGCAAGCGGCAGAACGCCTGACGAAGCGAGGCTTTCAGACCCATGCGCCGGTGGCTGCAGCGGGCCAGACCAAGCTGCTGGTGCGCCGTGGTCCCGTGCAGGTCAAGATCGAAGTGAACTATGTCATGCGGGGCACGGTGCTGCCGGTGCGGCAGGCCTCGCTCACGCCAACTGCGCGCGATGTGCTGATGGCTGACCTGGAGATTCCCGTGGTCTCCGCAGAGGACGTGTACGGCGGCAAGCTCGTGGCCGCCCTGGACCGGCAGCACCCGCGTGATCTGTTCGATGTGATGCAGCTGTTCGCGCACGGCGGCATCACCTCAGGCATCCGGCGCGCCTTCGTGGTCTATCTGGCATGCAGCAACCGACCTTTGCACGAAGTGCTGTTTCCTCCCTTGCGTGATGTCCGGCACGATTTCGAGAACAACTTCCGGGGCATGACGGCCGAGCCTGTGCCGCTGCAATCTCTGCTCGCAGCACGCGAGCGGTTGCTGCGGGAGCTTCAGCAAGGGCTGGATGCCAGTGAGCGGCGCTTTTTGCTGTCGCTGGCCGCAGGAGCCCCCGATTGGCCGGCGCTGGACATCGCCCATCTCGAACACCTGCCCGGCGTGCGATGGAAGGTGCAGAACCTGGCGCAGCTGCGCACGTCCCATCCCCGCAAGTTCGCCGAGCAGGCGGACCTGCTGGCCGCACGGCTGGTCATCTGACGCCAGCACTGCACACCTTCAGATCACGCCTTCGCGCCGCAGCCTCTCCTGCTGCTGCGCATCCAGCCCCAGCGCCGCATAGATGCGTGCATTGTCCTGGCCTGTGGCCGGGCCGCTGCGGGGCGAAGGGGCCTGGCGGCCCGTGAAGCGGGGTACGGGCGCGGGGGCGGTGAGGGGGCCCAGGTCGGGGTCGGGCAGGGTGATGAAGCTGCCGCGCTCCACGAAATGCGGGTCCTGCAGCGCGTCCTCGGCCGAGCAGACCTTGCTGAACGGAATGTCGTGCGCGGCCAGCGCGGCCGTGGCCTGGGCGCAGTCCAGGCCTGCGCACCATTGCACGATCTGCGCATCCAGCGCCTGCAGGTGGCGGATGCGCGCGGCGTTGTCCGCAAAGCGCGGGTCGGCGGCCAGGTCGGCGCGGTCCATGGCCTGGCACAGGCGCGCGAAGATGGCGTCGCCCGTGGCGACCACGGTGAGCCAGGCGCCGTCGCGCGTGCGGTAGACGTTGGAGGGCGCCGTGTAGCCCGCGCACGATCCCGTGCGGCTGCGCGCCTGTCCGCCCAGCTGGTACTCGGCCGCCAGCGGGTCCAGCAGGCGTAGCATGGCTTCGGTGGCCGACAGGTCGATCTCCATGCCGCGCCGTTCACCGGGCGGCTGCGCGTTGCGCTCGGCCAGTGCGGCCGCGATGGAGAAGGCGCCGAACAGGCCGGCCACGGCATCGCCCAGCGGGTAGTTCATGTGCTGGGGCGGGCCGTCCGCCTCGCCCGTGAGGTGGGCGAAGCCGCTCATGGCCTCGAAGATGCGCGCAAAGCCCGGCCGGCGCGCATAGGGGCCGGTCTGGCCGAAGCCCGTCAGGCGCAGCACGATGAGGCGCGGGTTGCGGGCATGCAAGGTGGCCAGGTCCAGCCCCCAGCGGTCCAGCGTGCCGGTGCGGAAGTTCTCCACCAGCACGTCGAAATCCTCGATCAGCCGCAGGAACAGCGTGCGGCCTTCGGCCTTGCGCACATCCAGCGAGATGCCCTGCTTGCCCCGGTTGGCGGTTTTCCAGAACACGGCGTGGCCATCGTGCACGGGGGCCAGGCTGCGCAGCGTGTCGCCGCCGCCGGGCAGCTCCAGCTTGACGACATCGGCGCCCAGGTCGCCGCACAGCGTGGCCGAGAAGGGGGCGGCCAGCACCGTGGCCATGTCGAGGATGCGCACACCCTCCAGCGGATAGCCTTGGCGCTGCATCAGTTGCCTTTCAGGTCCACGTTCTTCAGCACGGGCTCCCAGGCGCGGCGGTCTTCGGCCACGCGCTTGTGGAAGTCCGCCGTCTGCGTGGGCAGCGGCGTGGCACCCAGGCGCGCCAGCTTGTCGCGCGTCTCGGGCAAGGCCATGGCCTTGGCCAGCGCCTGGTTGAGCGTGGCCACGATCTGCTGCGGCGTGCCCTTGGGCGCGGCCAGGCCCACCCACAGGCCGGTGTCCAGCCCGGCCACGCCCAGCTCGGCAAAGGTGGGAATGTCGGGCGCTGCGGGCGAGCGGCTCTTGCCGGTCTGCGCCAGGATGCGGATCTGCCCGCCCTGCATGTAGGGCAGGGTGCCGCCCAGGTTGTTGCACATCACCGGGATGTGGCCGGCCATGAGGTCGTTGACGGCCGGGGCGTTGCCCTTGTAGGGCAGGTGCTGCATCTTCGTGCCGAGCCGGTGGTTGACCATCTCGCAGACCAGGTGCGAGGGCGTGGCCGTGCCGGCCGAGCCGAAGGACAGCGTGCCGGGCCTGGCCTTGTCGGCCGCCACCAATTCGGCCAGCGTGCGGTAGGGGGTCTTGGCGTTGACGGCAATGACGTTGGGCAGGTCGGCCACCAGGCCGATGTACTCGTAGTCGGTCAGCGGATTCCACTTGAGGTTGGCGTGCACATGGGGCAGGAAGACATTGCTCAGGCCTGCCATGAGCAGGGTGTAGCCATCGGGCGCGGCGCGGGCCACGAGTTCCGAGCCGACCAGGCTGCCTGCGCCCGGCTTGTTCTCCACCACCACCGGCTGGCCCAGGGCCTGGCCCAGTTCCACCGACAGCGCGCGGGCCACGAGGTCGGTGCTGCCGCCTGCGGGAAAGGGAACGATCACGCGCACGGGCCGATCGGGAAAAGTCGCCTGGGCCGTCTGTGCCGCTTGGGCCGCCTGCGCGCAGGCACACAGCGCAGCCAGCAGGCCCAGGGTGGCCAGGTACTTCGAGGTGAGGGGGTGTGTCATGGGGGCCTCCGGTGTCAGGCGCTCTCGCGCAGCATGAGCTTGGCGATGTTGAGCTGGTGGATCTGGCTGGTGCCTTCGTAGAGGCGGAACAGGCGCACGTCGCGGAAGTAGCGCTCGATGGGGCTGAAGTCGGCCACATAGCCTGCGCCGCCGAACATCTGCACGGCGCGGTCGGCCACGCGGCCGCACATCTCGGAGGCGAAGTACTTGCACATGGAGGCGGACAGCGCCACGTCCTCGCCCCGGTCGCGGGCGCGGGCGGCCTCCAGGATCATGGATTGCGCCGCGAAGATCTCGGTGCGGCTGTCAGCCAGCATGGCCTGCACCAGCTGGAAGTTCGCCACCGGCTGGCCGAACTGCTCGCGCTGGCGCACATGGGCCAGCGCCAGGTCCAGCATGCGGATCGCCGGCCCCGTGCACAGCGCTGCCAGGTGCAGGCGCTGCTTGTTGAGCACCTTCATCACGGTCTTGAAGCCCTGGCCCTCGCGCCCGCCGATGATCTGGTCGGCCGGCACGCGGCAGTCCTGGAAATGCACGTCGGACACGGGCGAGCCCGCCTGGCCCATCTTGCGATAGGGCTGGCCTGTCACCAGACCCGGCGAGCGCTCCACGAAGAAGGCCGTCAGCCCCTCGCTGCCCGTGCTGCCTTCGCCGGTGCGGGCGATGACGGTGAACACATCGGCCAGCGGCGCATTGGTGATGAAGCGCTTGCTGCCGTTGAGCACGTAGTGGTCGCCCTCGCGGCGCGCCGTGGTCTGGATGTTGCTCGCCTCCGAGCCCGCGTCCGGCTCGGTCAGCGCCAGGCAACCCGTGAGCTCGCCGCGCGCCATGCGCGGCAGCCAGCGCTGCTTTTGCGCCTCGGTGCCGTCGGCCACCAGGGCTTCCGAGCCAATGCCGGTGTTGGTGCCCACGCGGGCCCGCAGCGCCACCGAGGCCTGGGACAGCTCGAAGGCGCAGCACACCAGCTCCTCGGTGCTCAGGCCCAGGCCGCCATAGGCCTGGGGAATGCTCCAGCCGAAATAGCCCTTGTCGCGCAGCTCCTGGACCACGGCGGGCGGAATGCTGTCGTCGCGCTCGATCTGCTCTTCGAGCGGATGCCAGCGGTGGCGCACGAAATGGCGGATGTCTGCAATCAACGCCTGCAGGCGGGCGTCGGCGGGATGGGGGGTGGGGGCTTGGCTCATGGGCCGCACTGTAGGAAGCGCGGGCACCAGGGCTGCAATGCAGTTTCAAATATTGAAATGCAGTTGCGGCTTTGCGGCGGTGGTCCGCACAATCGCCACGTGCCCCACACCCCCATTGCCCACCAACCCAGGGACTCGCAGGATGTCTGCCGCATCCGCGAGCAGGACCCGTATTTCGCTGGCACGCTGGCCAAGGGGCTGATGATTCTCCAGTGCTTCGTCAGCGACCCGCGCCCGCATGCCAACAGCGAGCTGGCCCGCCGCCTGGGCCTGCCGCGCCCCACCGTGTCCAGGCTGTGCCGCAGCCTGCAGACCATGGGCTACCTGGACCATGACGAGCGGCTGGACCGCTACTTCGTCGGCCCGGCCGCTGTCGCCCTGGGCTACCCCTATGTAATCAACACGCCCTTGCTCGGCCCGCTGCGCCTGCCCATGCAGGCGCTGGCCGACCGTGTGAAGGGGGCGGTGTCGGTGGGCGTGGTCATGGACCTGGATGTGGTCTATCTGGATACCTGCGCCTGGGAGGGCGGCACGCTCAAGCGACCCGGCGTGGGCGCCGTGCGCGGCGTGCTGGAAACGGCCATGGGCCGGGCAGGGCTGGCCCAGCTCGATGCCGGGGAACTGCAGCGCTTCCTGGACCGCGTGCGCAGCCAGCGGCCCGAGGAATATGCGCGCTGCAGGGACAACGCCAGCGAAAGCCTGGCGCACTATGCCGCCCGGGGCTTCGCGGTCAACATGGGCGACTCCGGCCTGGGCGTGTGCGCCGTGGGTGCGGCCTCGCGCATCCGCTACGGGTCGCGCCGCCTGCTGTTCAACTGCGCTGTGCCGGGCCTGCGCATGCCGGCCCGCACGCTGATCCGGGATGTGGGCCCCCAGTTGGCGCAGTTGGTGGCCCTGTGCGACCGGCTGCCCGTGGACCGCTGATCTGCGGGCCTGGCGCTTCAGAAAGCGGCCAGCACGATGCCGATGGCCAGCAGCACGCCGAAGGAGATCCAGCCGTTCTTCTGGTCCAGGCCGCCGATCTGGCGCAGCGCCTCTTCGCGCGCAGCGCCCACCAGGCCCCTCTGGTTGATCTGCTGTATGCGCGTGACCAGCCATTGCAGGTAGGTGCGCTTGACCGTGAACGAGATGGCCACCGCGATGCCGAGCACGCGCCCGGCGCCGCCCGTGCCGGGCATCAGCAGATTGATGATCAACAGGGTGATGAAGGCCACCACGGCATAGGCGTAGACGCGGCGCGCAATGGCCCAGGAAACGCCCATGAAGGGAATGGCGGTCCAGCAGGGACTCATGGATGCGAAAAAGCCCTTTTTCCCGCTGACCATGCGCTCCCACAGTGGCCGGTATTTTTCAGCATTCGGGCCGATGGCGGTCTCCATATCGGACCACTCGATTCCAGTCAAGTCCGGCTTGGTGATAAGCAGCGCCTTGAATTGTTCTTTCAAGGGCATGGAATTCAATAGGTTGGGTGTATCGCTCATGGTTTTCCTTGTTGAATGAGGCGGGAGTCCGGGCGGGATGGTCTGGATACCGCAGCAGGCGCTGCGCGAAGGGCTGTTGTCTCGAAAGAGCCCCCCGTTTCTGGACGGGCGCCATTCTATGGGGAGATGTATGGGCAATGGCAAGCCCAATGGGTTGATTTGCAATCGCCAATGAATGAAATCGCCCAAATAAAATACATTTTTTTACATATTGCATGCCGTGCATTGGAAGATCCCAATCGGCCGGATTGAAGATGTTTTGCCGATGTGATTCGTTTCTTGTCGATTTTTCATTGAGGATTCATCCGGTTGTGCATATCGCGCCGGATACAGCGATCGGGATGGGGTGGCCACCAGGCGCATTGCATGGGGCATGAATGTGTTGTGCGGAACATGGCGAGCCCGCCGGGGCGCAGGGCCGGGCGGCGGGGCTGGCAAGGGAGCCCTGGCGGCCTGCGCGCAGGCCGCCCGATAGTCGCCCGATAGCCGAGCGCAATGCCCGTATTGGCCGCAGGGCGCAGCCGCTGCGGGCCTTGCCGCGCGACAATGGCGGTCTAATGTCATCCCCTACTTCTTCCAAACCGTCCCGGCCCGGCGCCGACGAGGCGGCAGCGCCCTCCGCGCGCCCTGTGCTGCGCCGCCCCGAAAAGCCACAGGCCGAGCCGGCTGGCGATGCCCGCCGCCCTTCGGGTGGCGCGGGCAAATCTGCGGGCGCACGCGGCGGCCCGCGCAGTGACCGCAACGACCGCAATGAACGTGGCGGCGACCGTGGCGGCCGCAATGATCGTTACGAGCGCTCCGACCGCCGTGATGCCCCCCCTCGCGGCGATGCCCGCGGTGCGGCTCCCCGAGGCGATGCCCCCCGCGGTGCAGCACCCCGCGACGACGCCCGTGACCAGCGCCCGCGCAGCAGCGGTTTCGGCCGTGCCGAGGACCTGGACCGTTCCCAGCCGCGTGGCGACTGGCGCGAACAGGGCGGCGGCGAGAACCGTGCCCCGCGCGAGCAGCGCGACATGCGCGATGCCCGTGATACGCGCGATGCCCGCCCCCCGCGCGCGCCCCGCCCGGACGATCGCCGCGACCGGCCCTATGGCCAGCGCGATGAGCGTCCGCGTGATGGTCAGCGCGATGGCCAACGTGACGGCCAGCGCGACGGTCCCCGTGACGGCCCGCGTGAAGGTGGTTTCCGCGACCGTCCCCGTGACGACGCCCGCGGCCCCCGCCGTGACGATGCGCGCGGACCGCGCCGCGACGACGCCCGTGGTCCCCGCCGTGATGACGCCCGTGGCCCGCGCCGCGACGAGGCGCCCCAGGCCGAGCCCGCCTACCGTCCGCTCAGCGGCATCCGCACCTACCGTCCCGCCGACGGTGGCGCCAGCCGCGAAATCCCCGTCAAGCGTGCTCCCGAGCCGCTGCAGGAGCAGGTTCCCGGTGGCGTGCGCATCAACAAGCGCCTGGCCGACATGGGCCTGTGCTCGCGCCGCGAGGCCGACGAGTGGGTGGACAAGGGTTGGGTCCGCGTCAATGGCGAACTCGCCGTGATGGGCCAGAACGTGGTGGCGGCCGACCGCATCACCGTCGAGCGCGAAGCGCGCGAGCGCCAGGACCAGCAGGTCACCATCCTGATCCACAAGCCCATGGGCTATGTCAGCGGCCAAGCCGAGGACGGGCACGAGCCCGCCGTGGTCCTGGTCACGCCCCAGAACCACTGGAACCAGGACACCAGCCGCACGCGCTTCAACTTCGCGCAGCTCAAGGGCCTGGCTCCCTGCGGCCGGCTGGACATCGACTCCGTGGGCCTGCTCGTCATGACCCAGGATGGCCGCGTGGCGCGCCAGATCATTGGCGAAGACTCGGAGATGGACAAGGAGTACCTGGTGCGCGTGACCTACGGCGACCGCGACATCGACGTGCAATCCGTGTTCCCGGCCGAACAGCTGGCACGCCTGTGCCATGGCCTGTCGCTCGATGGCGAGGCACTCAAGCCCGCCAAGGTGGACTGGCAGAACCCCGAGCAGCTGCGCTTTGTGCTGACCGAAGGCAAGAAGCGCCAGATCCGCCGCATGTGCGAACTGGTGGGCCTGCGCGTAGTGGGCCTCAAGCGCATCCGCATCGGCCGCGTGACGCTGGGCAATCTGCCTGTGGGCCAGTGGCGCTACCTGGGTGCACATGAGAATTTTTAGCACCCCCTGAGCGGCTGCGCCGCTTCCCCCTCTCTCGCTTCGCGGGAGGGGGACGGCACCCTCGGTGCCCCTGATTTGGGCAGCGGCGGTTTTGAGCTCGTGTTTAGAATGCGAACCATTCTCAAACGAGCTTCAGCGCTGCGGCACGCCAGTCCGGGGCGCGTCCGTCTTTTCATGCGCGCACCGGCCGATCCCGTACACACCCTCTATGTCGAACACCACGGCTGGCTGCAAGGCTGGCTGCGCCGCAAGCTGGGCAATGTGTTCGAGGCTTCCGATATCGCGCACGACACTTTCGTCAACGTGATCACCTCGGGCATGGCCGGCCGCATCGAGCAGCCGCGCCCCTTTCTGGCCACCGTGGCCCGCCATCTTGTGATCCGCCAGCACCGGCGCCGGCTGCTGGAGCGCGCCTATCTCGACACCCTGGCCCTGTTGCCCGCTGAACTTGCCCCTTCGCCCGAAGAGCGGCTGATCGCCCTCGAATCGCTGCAGGCCGTGGACCAGGCGCTGGACGCGCTGGCGCCCAAGGTGCGCGAGGCCTTCCTGCTGGCCCACCTCGAAGGCCTGAGCTATGCGGACATCGCCACGCGCCTGGGCGTGTCCATGACCAGCGTCAAGCGCTACCTGGCCCAGGGCTATGAGCGCTGCTTCGTGCTGGCGCTGTCCTGATGGCGCCGGTGCCTCCTTCCGATCCTCGGCGCCTGTCCAGCGCCGCGCCGCTACCCGGCAGCAGTATCCAGGCGCCCCAGGCGCTGGGCCGGCCCTTGCCGGCCGGCGTGGCGCGGGCGGCGGCCGGCTGGTTTGCGCTGCTGCAATCGGGCCAGGCCTCGGCCGCCGACCGGGCGCGCTGGCAGCGCTGGCTCGATGAAGACGCCGACCATGGCCGCGCCTGGGCCCATCTGCAGGCCGTCACGGGCGCGCTGACGGGGCTCAACGCGGGTGGCGCGGGCTATCGCGGCCTGTCCGCCGCTCCCCGGGCTGCGCGGCGGCGCCTGCTGGGCCTGTTTGCGGGCCTGGGCACGGCGGCCGGCGCGGGCTGGCTGGC
>NZ_LFJT01000046.1:0-52578 GCF_001682645.1 Delftia sp. JD2 | reverse complement strand
CTGGTCATCAATGGAGAACATGGCCGCCGTGGCGCCGTATTCGGGGCACATGTTGGAGATGGTGGCGCGGTCGCCAATGCTCAGGCTGTCGGCGCCCTCGCCAAAGAATTCCACATAGGCCCCGACGACTTTTTGCTGACGCAGGAATTCGGTCAGGGCCAGCACGATGTCGGTGGCGGTGATGCCGCCCTGGCGCCGGCCCGTGAGGCGCACGCCCACGATCTCGGGCATGCGCATCCAGCAGGCGCGGCCCAGCATGACGTTCTCGGCCTCCAGCCCACCCACGCCCACGGCGATCACGCCCAGCGCGTCCACATGGGGCGTGTGACTGTCCGTGCCCACGCAGGTATCGGGGAAGGCCAGGCCATCCTGCACGGCGACCACAGGGGACATCTTCTCCAGATTGATCTGGTGCATGATCCCGTTCCCCGCAGGGATCACATCCACGTTGGCGAAGGCCTTCTTCGTCCACTCGATGAAGTGGAAACGGTCCTCGTTGCGGCGGTCCTCGATGGCGCGGTTCTTCGCAAAGGCATCGGGATCGAAGCCGCCGCACTCCACGGCCAGCGAATGGTCCACGATGAGCTGCACGGGAACGACGGGGTTGACCTGGGCGGGGTCGCCGCCCTGGGCCGCAATGGCGTCGCGCAGGCCGGCCAGGTCCACCAGGGCGGTCTGGCCCAGGATGTCGTGGCAGACCACGCGCACGGGGTACCAGGGAAAGTCGATGTCGCGGCGGCGCTCGATGAGCTGCAGCAGGTAGCTGTCCAGCTGCGCGGGATCGGCGCGGCGCACGAGGTTCTCGGCGTGGACGCGGGCGGTGTAGGGCAGGCGTGCCCAGGCACCGGGCGAGAGGGCATCGACGGCGGCGCGGGCGTCGATGTAGTGCAGCGCGGTGCCGGGCAGGGGTTTCTTGTGGGTGTGGTTCATGGGGCGGATGCAATGCGGGCGGGCCTGCAGCCCGCCCGCCAGGTTCAGGACAGCGGCGGCTCAGGCGCGCGCATCGAGGGGCACGAACTTCTGGTCCTCCGGCCCCGTGTAGTTGGCGCTGGGGCGGATGATCTTGTTGTCCTGGCGCTGCTCGATCACGTGCGCTGCCCAGCCGCTGGTGCGCGCGATCACGAACAGCGGCGTGAACATGGCCGTGGGCACGCCCATCATGTGGTAGCTGACGGCACTGAACCAGTCCAGGTTGGGGAACATCTTCTTGACCTCCCACATCACCGCTTCCAATCGGTCGGCAATGTCGTACATGCGGGTGGTTCCCGCCTCGTCGGACAGGCGCTTGGCCACGCCCTTGATGACCACGTTGCGCGGGTCGCTGACGGTGTAGACCGGGTGGCCGAAGCCGATCACCACTTCCTTGGCATCGACGCGGCGGCGGATGTCGGCCTCGGCCTCGTCGGGCGTGTCGTAGCGCTTCTGGATCTCGAAGGCCACCTCGTTGGCGCCGCCATGCTTGGGCCCGCGCAGCGCGCCGATGGCGCCCGCGATGGAGGAATACATATCGCTGCCCGTGCCCGCGATCACGCGCGCCGTGAAGGTGGAGGCGTTGAACTCATGCTCTGCATAGAGGTTGAGCGAGGTGTGCATGGCGCGCACCCAGCCTTCGGAAGGCCGGTGGCCGTGCAGCAGGTGCAGGAAGTGGCCGCCGATGGAGTCGTCATCGGTCTCCACCTCGATGCGCCGGCCCGAATTGCTCCAGTGGTACCAGTACAGCAGCATGGAGCCCAGGCTGGCCATGAGCCGGTCGGCGATGTCGCGGGCACCCGCCAGGTTGTGGTCGTCCTTTTCGGGCAGCACGCAGCCCAGGGCCGAGACGCCGGTGCGCATCACGTCCATCGGGTGGGCGCCGGCAGGCAGCTGCTCCAGCGCCTGCCTGACGCTGGCCGGCAGGCCGCGCAGCGCCTGCAATTTGGTCTTGTAGGCCTGCAGTTCGGGGCGCGTGGGCAGCTTGCCGTGCACCAGCAGATGGGCGATTTCCTCGAACTCGCAGACCTCGGCAATGTCCAGGATGTCGTAGCCGCGATAGTGCAGGTCGTTGCCCGAGCGGCCCACGGTGCACAGCGCCGTGTTGCCGGCGGTCACGCCCGACAGCGCGACGGATTTCTTGGGCTTGAATGCGGACGCAGATGGCGCAGATGGCGCAGATGGCGCGTCGATGATCGTGGTACTCATGGAAGGGTCTCCTGGTTCAGATAGGAATGGGCAATGGCGGCAGGAAGGCCGTTGTGGTCGACAGCCACCATCTCGAACAGGCCCTTGAGCACGTCCTCGCAGGCAATGCCCGGCGCCTGGGCCGATGCGGTGACGCAGACCGTCATGGAGCTGCGCCCTACGCGGCTGACCCAGCCGCGCAGGACGATCTCGTGGCCCACGGGCACGGGCGCCAGGAAGTCCACGCCGGTGACGGCGGCCATCACCACCTCGCGCTGCGCCAGGCTGCGCGCTGCCAGAAAGGCGGCCTTGGCCATGAGCTGCAGGCCCTGGCCTGCGAACAGCGTGCCGTGGTGGTTGGCCAGCGCGGGCAATACCAGTTCGCGCAGCTCGGCGGTTCCAGCAGGTGTTGTCATGCTTCGCAATCTACGCAAAATAGCGGCTCAGCCATAGGGCTGAAAAGGCGAATTCTTGCGAAACGAATCCCACGATATTGCGAATTCTGCGAATAACAGCCACCCGAGGAAACAGGCATGAAGAAGACATTCATGGGCGTCAAGCTGCGCAAACTGCGCGCGGAGCACGGCCTGTCCCAGATCGCCCTGGCCCACGCGCTGGGCCTGTCGCCCAGCTACCTGAACCAGCTGGAGCAGAACCAGCGGCCGCTGACGGTGTCGGTGCTGCTCAAGCTCAACCGTGCGCTGGGCGTCGATATCCAGCAGTTTTCGGAGGACGAGGAGGCGCGCCTGGTCGCCGGCCTGCGCGAGGCCCTTGCCGAGGCGCCCGAATCCATTGCCCTGCCCGAGCTGCAGGAAGTCGCCGCGCAGATGCCCGCCCTGGGGCGTGCGGTGATGGCGCTGCACCGCCGCCATCTGGAAGCCCTGGAGCGCATCGAGAGCATGTCGCTCAGGCTGGGCGATGACCGCTCGGACATGCCGGTGGCGCGCACCATGCCGTTCGAGGCCGTGCGCGATTTCTTCTTTGCGCACCAGAACTATTTCGATGAAGTGGACCGCGCGGCCCAGGCCCTGGCCGGCGAGGCGCGTGCGGACCCGGGCCATCTGGCGGACTGGCTGGTCCGGCGGCTGCAGCAGCGCCACGGCGTGCAGGTGCATCGCTCGGAAGACTCCCGGCAAAGCCAGCGCCGCTTCGACCCGGCCACGCGCTCGCTGTGGCTGTCCTCGGCGCTGGAGCCTGCGCAACAGGCCTTCCAGCTGGGCACGCAGCTGGCCTTGCTGGAGATGGGCGATACGCTGGACCGGCTGATCGCCACCGCCGCCTTCCAGGGCGATCCGGCGTCATGCAAGCTGGCCCGCGTGGGCCTGGCCAACTACTTTGCGGGCGCACTGCTGCTGCCCTACGACCTGTTCCTGGAGACGGCCGAGCAACTGCGCTACGACATCGACCTGCTGGGCCAGCGCTTTGGCGTGGGCTTTGAAACCGTCTGCCACCGGCTGAGCACGCTGCAGCGGCCGGGCGCACCGGGCGTGCCGTTCTTCTTCGTGCGCGTGGACCGCGCGGGCAATATCTCCAAGCGCCAGTCGGCCACGCATTTCCACTTCAGCCGCACGGGCGGCACCTGCCCGCTGTGGACGGTGTACGAGGCCTTCGGCCAGCCCGACCAGGTGCTGCGCCAGCTGGCCAGCATGCCCGATGGGCGGCGCTACCTGTGGATTGCGCGCTCGGTCTCGCATGGGCAGCGCGGCTATGGTTCGCCGCGCAAGACCTTCTCCATCGGCCTGGGCTGCGACATACGCCATGCCGCGCGCCTGGTCTATGCCAAGGGACTGGACCTGGGCGATCCGGAATCGGCCACGCCCATCGGCATGGGCTGCAAGGTCTGCGAACGCGACCAGTGCACGCAGCGCGCCTTTCCCTATGTGGGAAAGGCGCTGCATGTGGATGAGAACGCCAGCCGCTTTGCACCCTATGGCGTGGGCGGCTGACGATTCCGTGGCCCGCGCGGTGCGCGGGATGCGCGGTCAGGCTGCGCTGCGGTAACGGTCGCGCAGGTCGCGCACTTCATCGTGGTTGCGCTGGGCACCCTCTGCCTGGCGCTCCACCACCACGCGCACGGCCGGTGGCAGCGGTTGCTTGAGCGCCTTGCGGTACTGGGCGAGGGCGGAGTCCTCGCCGCGCTCGCATTCCTCCAGCACCGCCTTGTCGTCCTGCGAGGTCAGGGCCGTCTTCACGGACACCCAGCCCCGGTGCAGCGCGCCTGCCACCGTGCCGCCCGATGCAGGCTCTCCGCCGAGCCTGCGGATTTCCGCTTCCAGCTCCCGCGCGGCAACACCGCACTCGGTGGAATGGCGCATGAACAGGGCCTTGAGATCGGGCGAGTCGGCGTTCTCGGAGGAGGTGCGGAAGCCGTACTCGCCATCGCGGCAGGATTCAAGCAGGTCGTTGAGCACGTCCACCACATCGTCGTTGTCGATATCGCCCGTATAGGCGGGAGCGACGATGGTGCCCGTCTCGTCACGGACATCACGGCTGCCTGCGCGCGCCCAGGCGGCGCGGGCTGCGGGACGGGCCTGGTCCCAGTCCAGATGGCTGGCGCCACGGCGGGTGGTCCATTCGCGCTCCCACTCGGCGTCGAAGGCATCGAAGTCGGCATCGCGGCGTGCGGCGGCAGCGTTCCAGCCCAGCTCGTAGGCGGGGCGGTATTCCTCGTAGCTGCGGCCAGCCACGTAATAGGGCTCGCTCTGGTAGGCATCGCGCCAGTAGGCATCTTCAACCGTGGGGTTCACGGCCTCGGCTGCACCCTTGCCGGCCAGCCCGCCGACCACGGCACCGGCCACGCCGCCCACGGCAGCGCCGATGGGGCCACCCATTGCGCCGAATGCAGCGCCGGTGACGGCGCCGCCTGCTGCGCCTATGCCGGTGCCCACCGGGTGCGCGCCGGGTGCGTCGGACAGCGGGTCACGGTTTGCGGGGTTCGATTGCGTCATGGAATGTGCTCCTTGGCAGTTGAAAGTGATTCCTATGCTGATGGCCGCGGCGGCCGTCCGGCGTGCGCGCTTGCGGCCATGTGCCGTAGGAACGCAGCGCCCTGCCCTTGCGGACATCGCGCCAGTCCCCTGTGGCCATTTTTCGCACTGCCGCACAGGGCAAACACAGAGCAATCGACGTGCCTGCCGGCCCTCCCGCATCGGACTGCATCCGAGCGCATCCGAGCGCATCGGCACGCTCCTACCTCCAGGAAAGTGCTGTGCCCACCCCCGCTGCAAGCCCGCGCAGGCAGGCTTGGTCCATGACCCGGCCACGGTGGCCGGACCCCCTTGGAGATCATCATGCGCACCCCGAACAACACGGCTGCCACCGGCAGCGACACTCCCCGGATCGACCGCAGCGAAGACGCCAGCGCCGACCTGCCCGAAGGCAAGGACATCAACGAGCACCTGAGCGCGGAAAAGGATGTGGCCGATTCCATCGCCGAGGCCTCGGCGCACCGTTTCGACGACATGCCGCAGGACGGCCCGCTGAACTTCGACGATGGAACCGACATGGGCCACCCGCGCGGCAACACGCAGCGCGAGGGCGGCACCTGGCAGGCCGAGGGCGCGGACAGCGGCAGCCTCAGGCCGCCCGCCGAAATCCTGTCCGACCGCAATGGCCCCAGCGACCGCAAGAACGGGCGTTGATGCAACCTCGCAGCCATGAAAAAAGGGCACCCGAGGGTGCCCTTGTCGCGAGGAAACGGCAATTCATCCAGCGCCGCGGTCACCGCCTGGGCCGCCGCCCTTGTTCTGGCGCGTCTGGGCCTGGTTGCCGCTGCCGACATGGGCCTCGCGGTCATGGCGGCTTTCGGGCGTTCGCTGGCCTTCGTTCCTTTGCGTGGGCGGCTTCGCGCCCTGGCGGTTGTGATCGTTCTCCACCTTGCCCTTGCCGGGCTCCTGTCTGTCGCTGCTCATATCGCGCTCCTTTTCTAGGGTGCCGGGCCCCATCGCTGCAGGGCCGGACTTCCAGTCTAGGCAGCGCGCAAGGCCCAGGCAGCGGGCCATGGGCGCCCGCCGGCGTGGGGCGTCTCCCACAGGGCAAACGACGTGCCTGAGAACGGCGTTCATGCGCGAGGCATCTTTTCGTTCCTGCGCTTTCGGCGTGGTCCCACGGCGGCTGCGCGCGAGCGAAGAGACCATGGCCCAAGCGCCGCCTGCGCAGGCCCGCGAACGAAAGGAAGACGCCATGAAAGACAAGACCCCATCCGCATCCAAGTCCTCTGCACCCACACAGGCGAAGCCGTCGGGCGATGGCCAGACCAAGCTGCCCGGCCAGGTGGGCAAGGCGCCCCATGCGCCCGGTGAATCCGATGCAGCCGACGCATCCGAACAAGGCCTGCGCCTTCCGCACGAGCGCGACCAGAGCCTGGACGCCACCAGCGATGCGCCCGACCCGGTGATGCGACAGGCCCATGACGACATTGTTTCCGGCCAGGTGGATACCGACATGCGGCAGACGCCGGGACTGGATGCCGAGCGGCGCAAGAAGATGGTGCGCAAGCAGCCTTGATCGATTTTTTCCGGACGGTTTTCCCCCATGCAAAGCACAAGTTCCACACCAAGCCGCCGCACACCGGGAGACGCCCTGGGCTCCATGCCCGAGACCAGCAGTGCCTCGTATGCCGACCACTCGCGCCTGCTGTCGGCCTTCGATCATTTCGCCAGCAGGGTGACGCGCTGGGCCGGCACGCCCATGGCCTTTTGCGTGGCCCTGATCTGCGTGGCCGTATGGGCCGTGGCGGGGCCGATGTTCCACTTCTCGGAGAACTGGCAGCTGGTCATCAACACGGGCACGACCATCGTGACCTTTCTGATGGTGTTCCTCATCCAGCAAAGCCAGAACAAGGACAGCGTGGCCCTGCACCTGAAGCTCAACGAGCTGCTGGCAGCCAACAAGATTGCCAGCAACCGCATGATCGGCATCGAGGGGCTGGACGAGGAACAGCTGCAGCAAGTGGCGGCCTTCTACGTCAACCTGGCCGCCCGCGCGCGCGAAAGCGGAGCCTGCAAGGAATGCCACTCCATCGACGAGGACGACCCGGCACGGCCCGGCAACTGAGGCGGCCTGACTGCACTCCATCCAGGTAGAACCCATGCCAGACATTCCCGATTGGCTCCAGTGGCCTGCCTTTGCGGCCTCCCTCATCGGCGCATGGTGGGTGGGCTCGCGTTCCGCCGGGCGGCGCAATGTGGGCTTCTGGATCCTGATGCTCAGCAATGTGCTGTGGGCGCTGTGGGGATGGTCCTCCGGCGCCTGGGCACTGGTGACGCTGCAGGCCTGCCTGGCCATCACCAACATCCGCGGCTCCATCAAGGCCGAGCGTTGAGCCAGCGCTAGCGCAAGCTGGCCAGGTAGGCAGCAATGTCCCGTGCATCCTGCTCGGCGACCCCCATGGCGGGCATGGCGGTTCCCGGCTTGACGGCGTCGGTCTGCACCAGCCAGCGCACCATGTTGTCGGGCGTGTTGTCCAGCACGCCGGCAATGCGGGTGCGGCGCGCCATGCCGTCCAGCGGCGGCCCCACCTGCGGGCTGGCCTGGGCCTGGCCCGCCACCGTGTGGCAGCCCACACAGGCGTACTGGTACAGGGCCCGCTGCCCGCGCACGGCATCACCGGGCCGCAGCGCCTGCACGGGCGGCCTGCACGGCTGGAAGGCATCGTCCCGGCCCGCGTGTCCTGCGGAGCCCACCACCCAGTCCTGCCCCGCCATCGCGGCGAACTGCGGCGGCGACAGCTGAGGCATCTTCTGCACGAAGGCGACCACCGCCCAGAGATCGTCCTCCGACAGGCGAAATTCCCAGGAAGGCATGCCCGTCATCTTCAGCCCGTTGCGCGTGAGCCAGTACAGCTGGCCGGCGCTCCATCGCTGTGTGGCGTCGATCAGGGGCCCGGGCAGCGGCTGCATGCCCTGGCCCGCCGCCCCCTGCGCCACGCCGGGGCCGCCGTGGCACTGCACGCAGTGCTGGCGATAGCACTGCGCACCGCGCGCCAGCATGGCTTCGTCCGCCACGCGCGGCGGCTCCAGGCCCCGCGCGTGGTAGCGCACGGACTGGCGCATGGCAATGTCCAGCAACTGGTAGACCGGCTTCAGGTGCTGGCGATTGGCGGCCACGTTGTAGACGCCGCTGGACACCAGGGCGGCAGCCAGCCCCGCTGCCGCGCAGGCAACGGCCAAAAGCGTGAGTGCCACGGTGCGCAGCTTGGTGGAGGCCATGAGAAATTGTCCTACCCGCCCTGCTGCGCGAATGTCAGCAGATCCTGATTGGGGACGCGGAATAATTTCCCCATGCCCGAGGCGCTCCCCTCCTTCCTGCACCGGCGCCAGCGAGTCGCCGCAAGCCTGTGCGCTGCCTTCTGGCTTGCGTGCGGCGGTGCGGCAGCTGGCCAGGAAAGCGCGTCGGTCGAGCGCGGCAGGCTCCTGCTGGCCCAGTACCGCTGTGGCAGCTGCCACAGCATTCCGGGGGTGGCCGATGCCCGGGGACGGGACGCCACGCCGCTGGACGGCTTCGGGCGGCGCAGCTATATCGCCGGGCGGCTGCCCAACCTTCCGGACCTCCTGAGCGCCTGGATCGTGCACCCGCAGGCACTGGTGCCCTCCACCACCATGCCGTCGCTGGGCGTATCGGCCGCGCAGGCGCGCGACATGGCGGCCTACCTGGGCAGCCTCCAATGAGCGGTACGGCGGCCGCCACCCCCCAGTCATCGCTGCATGCGGGCAGCGTGCAGGCGGCCTCGTTCGGAGAACTCAGTGCCGTGCTGTCCGTGGGCGCGGCGGCGCTGCTGCTGGGCGTGATGCTGCTGCTGGCCCTGTCGCTGGGCCGCGCGCGCCCGGTGCGCGTGCGCCTGTGGCTGGCGGGTGGCGGCATCGCCCTGCCCGTTGCCGTGCTGACAGCCCTGTTCTTCTATGGAGAAAGCCGTCGCCCCGACTGGCGCCCCATGCCCCCGGCCGACGCATTGGTGGTGACCGTGACGGCACACCTGTGGTGGTGGGACATACGCTACAGCGATCCGCGCACGGGCGCCGAGTTCGTGACGGCCAACGAGGTCCGGCTGCCCGTGGGCCGGCCCGTGTACTTCGCGCTGGCCAGCGGCGATGTGATCCACAGCTTCTGGGTGCCGGCACTGGGCGGAAAAATGGACATGGTGCCGGGCCGTCTGCAGCACCTGCTGGTACAGCCCACAACCGAGGGCCGCTGGCGCGGGCAATGCGCCGAGTATTGCGGCGAGCAGCATGCGCGCATGGCGCTCGACGTACTGGTGGTGGCGCCCCAGGCGTTCGAGCGCTGGTCCGCCGCGCAGGCGCGGCCCGCCTCCGTTGCCGTGAACCACCCGGGGCTGCAGGCTTTCGAGAAGCACCGCTGCAGCTTCTGCCACCGCGTGCGCGGCGTGGCCGACGAGGCCTCGCGCGGCCTGGGGCCGGACCTGACCCATGTGGGCGGCCGCCTGTCGCTGGCCGCCGCCAGCCTGCCCAACACGCCACAGAACCTTCGCTCCTGGATCACCCATACCCAGCAGCTCAAGGCCGGGGCGCGCATGCCCTCGGGCGCCGGGCGTGTGCCCGACCACGAACTGGAAGACATCGCCGCATGGCTGAGCACCCTGAAATAGATGCTGCCCCGCCGCACGGCTTTCCCAGCGCCCTGCCCCGCCCCGCCGGCGAGCGCGAAGCACTGGAGCGTGCCTGGGCACGCCCGCGCGGCTGGCGCATTTTCAGCGCCGTGAACAACACGCAGATCGGCGCCTTCTACATCGTGACGGCACTGCTGTTCTTCGTGCTGGGCGGCATCCTGGCGCTGGTGATGCGCGTGCAGCTGGCCGTGCCCGACAACGACCTGCTGGACGCCGCCACCTACAACCAGATGTTCACCATGCACGGCACGGTGATGATGTTCCTGTTCGCCGTGCCCGTGGTGGAGGCGATTGCAGTCTTTCTGCTGCCGGGCATGCTGGGCGCCCGGGACCTGCCCTTTCCCCGGCTGTCCGCCTATGCCTTCTGGGCCTATGCGATCGGCGGCCTGGCGTTCTTCTGCACCATCTTCTGGGGCGTGTCGCCCGATGGCGGCTGGTTCATGTACCCGCCGCTCACGAACAAGCAGTACTCGCCCGGCATCGGCGCGGACTTCTGGCTGCTGGGCATCGGCTTCATCGAGATCTCGGCGATTGCGGGCGCCATCGAGCTGATCGTCGGCATTCTCTTCACGCGCGCACCGGGCATGACGCTGGGCCGGATGCCGGTGTTCGCCTGGGCCACCCTGGTCAGCGCGCTGATGATCGTGTTCGCCTTCCCGGCCGTGATCGCGGCCACCACGCTGCTGGAGCTGGAGCGCGCCTTCGACTGGCCCTTCTTCAATCCGCAGTCCGGCGGCGATCCGGTGCTCTGGCAGCATCTCTTCTGGTTCTTCGGCCACCCGGAGGTCTACATCATCTTCCTGCCTGCGGCCGGCATGGTGTCCATGATGGTGCCCGCCATGGCAGGCACGCCGCTGGTGGGCCAGCGCGCCGTGGTCTGGGCGCTGGCCGGCGTGGGCGTGGTCAGCCTGCTGCTGTGGATACACCACATGTTCGCGGCCGGCCTGGGGCTGACGGCGCTGCTGCTGACTTCCATCGCCAGCTTCGTGGTGGCCATTCCGAGCGGGCTTCAGGTCTTCGCCTGGATTGCCACCTTCTGGCAGGGCCGCGTGCGCATGGACACGCCCACGCTGTTCCTGCTGGGCTTTCACTTCATCTTCGTGCTGGGCGGGCTGACGGGCGTGATGGTGGCCGTGATTCCGTTCGACTGGCAGGCGCATGACAGCTACTTCATCGTCGCCCACCTGCACTACGTGCTGATCGGCGGCATGGTGTTCCCCGTGTTCGCGGCCCTGTACTACTGGCTGCCCGTGTTCAACGGCGCGGCGCTGTCCGAGCGGCTGGGACGTTGGATATTCGCCCTGCTGTTCGGCGGCTTCAACATCGCCTTTTTCCCCATGCACCTGACAGGCCTGCTGGGCATGCCGCGCCGTGTCTACACCTACGCGGACGCGCTGGGCTGGAACGGGCTGAACCTGCTGTCCACCGTGGGCGCCTTCATCTTTGCGCTGGGCGTGCTGCTGCTGTTCATCGACGTGGCCCGGGCCGTGCGCCGGCCGGACCGCGACCATGGCAATCCCTGGCGCGCAGGCACGCTGGAATGGCTGCCGCCGCGCGAGTACGGCGTGCGCAGCATTCCCGAAGTGCGCGGCACCGAGCCGCTGTGGGACAGGCCATCGCTGGCGCAGGAAGTGGAGCAAGGCCGCTACTGGCTGCCCGGCACCGTCTTCGGCGGCCGGGAAACCCTGCTCACCGATGCGCGCAGCGCCCGGCCCGTGCAACTGCTGCGCCTGCCCACCGACGGCTGGCCGCCGCTGCTGGCCGCAGCGGGCACGGCCGCCTTCTTTTTGCTGCTGACCGTGGAATGGGTGGCGCTGGCCTTTGCCTGTGGCCTGGGCGCCATCGCCGCCATGCTGGCCTGGATCTGGCAACTGGACCGCACTGCGCCGGCCCCACGGGCCGAGGTGGCCACGGGCGTCTTCCTGCCCGTGCAGCCGGCCGGCAGGCGATCGCATTCCTGGTGGGCCGTGCTCATCCTGTGCACCGTGGACTTCACGGTCTTCGCCTCCTTCGCCTATGCCTACATCCACCTGTCGATGGCGCTGGAGGTCTGCCCTCCGCCGGGCGCGGCCCTGCCTGCGTCCTCCCGGGCCATGGCCAACGTGCTGCTGCTGGCTGCCAGTGCCCTGCTGCTGCGGCACTGCACGCGCTCACCTCTGGGAGACGGACCGCACAGGCAGCGCCTGCTGCGTGCCTGCGCCTTGGGGACCCTGGTGTGCGCGGTGGGAGCCTTTGGCCTGTCGCTGGCAGGCCATCTGGACGCGGGGCTTTCACCGCGTGCGGACGGCTGGAGCGCGGCCGTGGGCGTCATCGTGGCCTACCAGGGCTTTCACTGCGTGCTGATGATGGTGCTGGGCGGCTTTTTGCTGGCCCGATCATGGTCCGGCCATCTGCAGCCCCGGGCGCGCGCCACGCTGGACAACGTGGGCCTGCTCTGGCAGGCCGCAGCCCTGCAGGGCATTCTGGGCGAGGCCATTTTGCGCCTGGTGCCGGCGCTCATGGGCTGACCGGGCCGCTTTCATCGAGAGACTGCGGCGCATGGCCGATCCCCGCACAAGCGCTCGGCTGACGGCCGATGGACCTGGCACTCGATACCTTGGTCTCTCCATGGAAACACCTCCGCTCCCCACCTGCAGATCCGCGCTGTTCCTCGACTTCGATGGCACGCTCGTGCCCCTGGCCGAGACACCGGACGCCATCAGGCCGGATCCCGCCCTGCTCCCGCTGCTGGCCGGCCTGCAGGGCCGGCTCGATGGCGCGCTGGCCATCGTCACAGGCCGTCAGATCGAGGTGCTGGACCACTTTCTGACGCCGCTGCATCTGCCCGCCGCCTGCGAGCATGGCCTGCAGCGGCGGGATGCCGCAGGCCGCCTGCACCCGCAGCCATTGGCCATGCCAGAGACCGTGCTGCAGTTGTGCAATGCCTTGGCGGCCGATCATCCCTTCCTGCTGGTGGAGCGCAAGCGCTCCTCGGTCGCACTGCACTACCGGCGCGCGCCAGAATTGGCGGCGCTGTGCCTGGATACATTGAGCCGCGCACTGCGGCACCTGCCCGGTCTGGAGCTGCTGCACGGCAAATGCGTGCTGGAGGTCAGGCCTGCGGGCGTGGACAAGGGCCGCGCCATTGCGGCCTTTCTGCGCGAAGAGCCGTTCGCCGGCCGCACCCCCGTGTTTGCCGGTGACGATGTCACGGACGAGAGCGGCTTTGCCGTGGTGCAGGCGCACGGCGGCATGGCGATCAAGGTGGGCGAAGGCGCAAGCGGGGCCCGCCACCGGCTGGACAGCCCGCAGGCCGTGCACGCCTGGCTGCAGTCCGCATGCATGCACCTGGCGGCACAGACCTGCGCGGAGGCCCTGCCATGAGCCGGCTGGTGGTGATCTCCAACCGCGTGGCCGATCCGTGCAGGACCGCAGCCGGGGGCCTTGCCGTGGCCATGGGCGATGCGCTGCGGCAGACGGGCGGCCTGTGGTTCGGCTGGAGCGGAACCGTCACCGACGACGGTGCCCAGGCCGCGCCTGCCGGCCATGTGCACCGCACCCAGGCCGGCAAGGTCACGCTGGCCACGGTGGACCTGGACCGCGCGGACCACGACAGCTACTACGCGGGCTACAGCAACGGCGTGCTGTGGCCCGTCTTCCATGGCCGGCTGGACCTGGCGAATTTCGACACGGGCCTTGCGGCCGGCTACCGCCGCGTGAACCAGCTGCTTGCGCGCCGGCTGCTGCCCCTGCTGGCGGAGGACGACATCCTCTGGGTGCATGACTACCACCTGATCCCGCTGGCGGCCGAGCTGCGCGCCCTGGGCTGCCGCCAGCGCATCGGCTTTTTCCTGCACATCCCATTGCCCCCGCCGACCCTGCTGGCGGCCATTCCCGAGCATGCATGGCTGATGCGCTGCCTGTTCGCCTATGACCTCGTGGGCCTGCAGACCCGCCAGGACGTGCAGCATTTCGAGCGCTATGTCTGCGAGGAGGCGGGCGGTCAGGCCCTGGGCGACGGCGCATTCCGCGCCCATGGCCAGCGCCTGGTCTGCCGCGCCTTCCCCATAGGCATCGATGTGGAAGGTTTCATGGCGCTTGCACAGGGCGACGCCTCGCGGGACATGTACGAGCGCATGAAGCACGAATACGCCCAGCGCCGCCTGCTGCTGGGCATAGACCGGCTGGACTACTCCAAGGGCCTGCCGCAGCGCCTGCGCGCCTTCCGGGAGCTGCTGGCCCGCCATCCCGAGCAGCGCCGCAGCGCCACGCTGATCCAGATCGGCTCGCCCACGCGCGAGGGCCTGGACGCGTATGCCGACATACGGCGTGAACTCGAATCGCTGTGCGGCGCCATCAACGGCGACTACGGCGAGCTGGACTGGATGCCCGTGCGCTACATCCACCAGACCCTGCCGCGCGACGGCATTCCGGGACTGTGCCGCGCGGCGGCCGTGGGGCTGGTCACCCCGCTGCGCGATGGCATGAACCTCGTGGCCAAGGAGTACGTGGCGGCCCAGAACCCGGCCGACCCGGGCGTGCTGGTGCTGTCGCGGTTTGCCGGCGCTGCCGAGCAGCTGCAGGAGGCGCTGCTGGTCAATCCCTACGACGTGCACGGCACGGCAGCCGTGGTGCAGCAGGCCCTGCAGATGCCGCTGCAGGAAAGGCGCCAGCGGCACCAGCGGCTGCTGCAGCGCATTGCCGAGCAGGACGTGCACTGGTGGCGCAAGGCCTTTCTGTCTGCCTTGAAAGAGGCCAGGCCGATGGAGCACAGGGAAAGGGAAGACTTCGGCATCCCCGTTCCCTCGATCAGGCAGGAGCAGGCGCCGCTGCGCCTGGAACTGGCCGCCTGCCCTGCCGACGGCGTGGAACGGGACGCCTGCCGGTCGGTGATCTCCGACAGGTAATGCCTTCCTGCTCCTGCGGCGCCGCGTTCATCCTCCCGGCACCATGGCATCGCCTGGCGTCTCCCCCCATTTTCCAGGCTGCGCAAGGCACGAAAAAGGAAGGTGAGCGGTGATGGCCCAGCACAACGACGAGCACGCCAATGCGTGGACATGCAGCGACACGCTGGCCCAGGCCTTGCGCGGCCATGCGGACCTGTCGCCGGCGGACCAATTGGCCCTGCTGGTAGCGCAGGGCGCCGACCGCCTGCCGCTGCCGGGCCATGGCCACACGCTGCAGCGCTGGCGAGCACTGGCCGAAGTGGCCGCCCACAGCCTGGGCCTGGCCAAGCTCTATGAAGGCCATACCGATGCCCTGGCCATCCTGTCCGAACTGCAGGCCGACCTGGCCACCGAGGGACTGCGCTGGGCCGTCTGGTGCGCCGAGCCGCCGGGCGAGCGCGTGCAGGCCACGGCGGCATCTCCCGACGCCACGCAACGCACGACGCTGCAGGCAGGCTCTGCGGTTCGCCTGTCCGGCCACAAGCCCTGGTGCTCAGGCGCCCGCGCCGTGGACCGCGCCCTGGTCAGCGGCTGGCTGGCAGACGGCCAGCGCTGCCTGATCGCCGTCACCATGGACCAGCCCGGCATCCGCAGGGACGACAGCCACTGGCAGGCCGTGGGCATGGCCGCCAGCGCCAGCGCCGATGTGCACTTCGACGGCGCCACCGGCGTGCTGGTCGGGGCTCCGGGCCAGTACCTGAGCCGCCCCGGCTTTCACCATGGCGGCGCAGGCGTTGCGGCCTGCTGGCATGGCGCGGCAGCGCGCATCGCCAGCCATCTGCAGCAGGCCGTTGGTCAAGGCGAGGACCCGCACCGCCAGGCCCACCTGGGCGCGCTGGACGTGGCCCTGGCCAGCGCGGCCGGCCTGCTGCGCGACGCTGCGGCCTGCATCGATGCCACGCCCTCGGACCCCTGCCTGCTGGCCGTGAGCCGCGCCCGCCTGGCCGTGGAAGCCGCCGCCGAAGAGGTGCTGCGGCGCGTGCCGCGCGCCATCGGTCCCGGCCCGCTGTGCAAGAACAGGGGCCTGGCGCAGCTGATGGCCGACCTGCCCGTCTTCATCCGCCAAAGCCATGCCGAGCGCGACCAGGCCGCGCTGGGCCGCCTGCTGGCCGAGAAGGCACAGGCCTCGCAGGCACCGGGAGGCGCGGCATGGATGCTGTGAAGCCGCGCCTCATAGAGGGCCGGGGCACGCCCGAATCGCGCTGGCAGGCCTGGTTTGCGCAACGCCGGCCAGCGCAGGTATCCATGGACGACCTACTGGACGGCCGGCGCCGCGTCGTCATCGTCGCGCCGCACCCCGATGACGAGATCCTGGGCTGCGCCGGCCTGCTGCACCGCTGTGCCGAGCGGGGCATGCCCTGCCTCATCGTCTCCGTGACCGATGGCGGAGCCAGCCACCCCGACTCGACGCTGTGGCCGCCGCAGCGTCTGGAGCGCGAGCGCGTGCAGGAGAGCACCCAGGCCCTGGCCCTGCTTGCGCCGCAGGCGCAGGTGCTGCGGCTGGGCCTGCCCGACGGCCATATCGCCGAGCATGCAGCGCAGTTGCTGCAGCGGCTGGAGCAGTTGCTGCAGCCCTCGGACGCGCTGCTGTGCACCTGGCGCGAAGACGGCCACCCGGACCACGAGGCCACGGGACAGGCCTGCGCCACGGCGGCCCGGCACACGGGCTGCAGGCTCTTCGAGCTGCCGATCTGGGCCTGGCACTGGGCCGAGCCCGGCGACGCACGCGTGCCCTGGCACCGTGCCGCCGCCATTGCGCTGGCACCGCAGGAACTGGCGCTCAAGCGCAAGGCCCTGTCGTGCTTTCGCAGCCAGCTGCTGCCAGACCCGTCCACGGGCCGCGACGCCGTCCTGCCGTCCTGGGCCACGCAGCGCCTGCTGCGTCCGTTTGAAGTGGTGTTTCTATGAACGGCGCCAGGCAGCACTTCGAGCAGATGTACCAGGCAGACCCCGACCCCTGGCAGGTCGCATCGCGCTGGTACGAGCGGCGCAAGCGCGACCTGCTGCTGGCCGCCCTGCCGCGCGAGCGCTATGCCCACGGCTTCGAGCCCGGCTGCGGCAATGGCGAGGCCACGCAGCGCCTGCTGCAGCGCTGCGACCGGCTGTGCGCCGTCGATTTCTCGGACAGGGCCGTGGATCTTTGCCGCCAGCGGATTGCGCCGCAGGACCGCGCCCGCCTGGACCTGCAGGCCCTGCCCCTGCCCTGGCAATGGCCACAGGTGCCCCAGCAAGGCTTCGATCTCATCGTGGTCTCGGAGCTCGCCTACTACTTCGACGACGCGGCACTGGCGCATTTCAACCGCCAGTGCCTGGCCTCGCTGCAGGGCGGCGGCCACTGGCTCATGTGCCACTGGCGGCATGGGGCGCACGATCACCTGCAGACCACTCGCACCCTGCATGACAGCGTGTCGGCCCATGCGCAGCTGCACTTGCTGCTGAGCCACAGCGAGCCGGATTTCCAGCTGGACATCTGGCAGAAAACCCCTGAAAGGACGGACAGATGATCGGCGTGTGCATCCCAGCCCATGACGAGGAAGACCTCATAGGCCGCTGCCTGGACAGCGTGTTTTGCGCGGCCGCCCATGCCGACCTGCAAGGCGAGACCGTGGCCGTCGTCGTGGTGCTGGACAGCTGCCAGGACGCCACCGAATCGGCCGTGCGCCGCTGGCCCGCCATCCCGTTGCCGATTGCCGCGCGCAACGTGGGCAAGGCGCGGGCCCTGGGGTCGGAGTACCTGCTGCTGCTGGGCGCCCGCTGGCTGGCCTTCACGGACGCAGACACCACGGTCTCCCAGAGTTGGCTGGCCGACCAGCTGGCGCTTCAGTCCGACGTGGTCTGCGGCACGGTGCAAGTGGCCGACTGGTCGGCCCACGGCGTCCAGGCGGACACGGCGCGGCGGCACTTCGAGACCACCTACACGGACCGCGACGGCCACCGCCACGTGCACGGCGCCAACCTGGGCATCTCAGCCTGGCACTACCGCCAGGCCGGCGGGTTCGACGCACGCACCTGCGGCGAGGACCAGGACCTGGTGGACCGCCTGGCGGCCGGCGGCGCACGCATCGCCTGGTCGGCCCGGCCCCGGGTGATGACCAGCGGCCGCGCCTACTCGCGTGTGGCCGACGGTTTTGCCGGTGCGCTGCGCCAGGGATGGGCCCTGCCCGGCAACACGCCGCCTGAGCTGCCCGTGCTCCAGGGCGCCCTGGCGCAGCAGGCCCTGGCCCTGCCTCAACCGCAGGCCGGCTCGTCCACGCGGTAGCAGTCCCTGAGGAACACCGGCAGGTCGTTGGCCGGCGGCACGAAGGGCACCTGGTACATCATGTCGCTGACAAAGCCACGGTGGTAGCTGCCGTGGTTCACCACGTGCAGCACGATCTGCTCGCGCGTCATGGCGCCCTGCCCGCCGCCCACGAACTCGAAGTGCACGACCTTCGCCAGGTCTTCATCCGGGCACGCATCGACGAACTCCACATACCAGCGGTCCATTGCCTGCACGGATTCCCACAGCGCCTGCAGCGTGGGCGTGTCGTCGGTGTTGCGCATGGTGTAGCCATGTTTGCGGCCCTGCAGGTGGTGCCTGAAGATGTCCTCCACCACAAGGACGTGGTTCAGCGTGCGCACCATGTTGCCGAAGCTCGTGGGGCGCTGTTTCAGGGCCTCGCCTTCGGGCAGTTCCATCACGCTCTTGAAGGTCAGGCCGTTGGCCCAGGCCTTGTAGCGCACCAGCATTTTCAGGTTGGCCCTGGCCGATGAGACGGGAGCGCGGGGGCTCTCTTGGATCGCTGTCATTCGTGGTTTCTTTCGGTGTGGATCAAAGGCCGCTCAGTGCGCCTTCGACATGGGTGCGCGCCGTGCCGCCCACCCAGACCTGGCCCGTGCCGTCACGGGTCAGGAAGATGCGGCCGTCCCGGCCCAGGCAGCGGCCCTGGGCGGCAATGTAGTCGCTGTCCATCACCCCTGTCGCAAACAGCCACTGCGCCAGCGAGGCGTTGAGGCTGCCGGTGACGGGGTCTTCGACGATGGCGCCCTGGTGATCGGAGAAGAAGGCGCGCACCTCGCAGGCGGCAGGGCTGGCACCGCCGACACCCCTGGCATAGGGTCCCACCACGCCCACGTCCATGCGCGTGGGCCACTGCCGGGCCGGGTTCAGCGCCAGCACCTGCTCGGCCGAGGCCAGGCGGATGCCCAGCCAGCCGGGGCCGTTGTCTATCCACGAGGCGGCCTGCACCTCTTCGGCAGTGATACCCAGCATGCGCAGCGCGGCATCCAGCTCATCGGCGGTGGGCGCGCCAAAGCGCAGCATGGGCGGCGCGGCGAATGCCAGCCGCCCATGCTCCTGCCGTATCTGCACCAGTCCCGCCCCGCACTCCTGGACGATGTGGCCTGCGTTCCTGGGCGCACCGTGCTGGGACAGCCAGGCATGGCAGCTGCCCAGCGTGGGATGGCCGGCAAAAGGCATCTCCCGGTCCAGCGTGAAAATCCTCACGCGGTAGTCGGCCTGCGCCTGCGTGGGCGGCAGCAGGAACGCGGTTTCGGAGAGGTTGAACCAGCGTGTCAGCTGCTGCATCTGTGCGGTGGTCAGCGCCTGCCCACCGGTGATCACGGCCAGCGGATTGCCGGACAGCGGGCCGCTGGCGAAAACGTCGACCATATGAACGGCAATGCTCATGAAGACGGTCCTTGTTGCATGGAAAGGAAAAGAAAGGGAGACGGGCGACGGGCCCGATCTGCGCTACGGCTGCACATCGGCGCGATGCACCACATGGACCTTGTTGCCGTCGGGATCGCGCAGGTAGGCGCCGTAGTAGCCATCGCCGTAGTGCGGGCGCGGGCCGGGCGGGCCTTCGTCGCTGCCGCCCCGGGCCAGGCCGGCGGCATGGGCCGCATCCACCGCGTCGGGCGACGGGGCCACAAAGGCCACCATGGCGCCATTGCCCGCCGTGGCCGGCTCGCCGTTGAAGGGGCTGTAGACATAAAAGCGCGGCAAGGCCGCCGGCGGCGCCACCCAGCACAGCGCGGCCGGCCCGCCATCGGGCTGGACGGCACGGCGCTGCAGTCCCAGCGGGAAAAGCACCGCGTCATAGAAGCGGCCGGCCCGCTCGAGATCACGGGCGCCGACGGTGATGTGGCTGAACATGGAGTGAACGTTACACTATCGACAAATGAAATAGTGTCACGGCACACTCATTTTTTCCTTGCCCCGACCATGCTCCTGCCCTCCCCCTGGACGCCCCGTCTTGCGCGCATTGAAGCCAGTGCCGCCGAGCGGCTGGCGCGCGCCCTGGCCGACGACATCGTCGAAGGCCGGCTGGCCGGCGGCGACCGCCTGCCCGCCCACAGGGACCTGGCCGACAGGCTGCAGATCGGCCTGGGCTCGGTGACCAGGGCCTATGCGCTGCTGGAGCGCCGGGGGCTGACACGCAGCGTCAAGGGCCGGGGCACCTTCGTGGCGTCACAGCAGGCGCAGGCTGGCGAGGACATCGACCTGTCTTCCAACGCGCCGCCGGCCGCCATCAGTGCGCGCGTCCTGGCTCGTACGCTGACCGGGATTGCGCGCAGCATCGATGCCGATCATTTCAACTTCTATGCCCCGCCCCAGGGCCACCTGGAGCATCGGCGCGTGCTCGTGCGCTGGCTGCAGACGCTGGGCCTGAACGTGGAACCCGACCACATGGTGCTGACCAGCAGCGCGCGCCAGGCGCTGTCGCTGGCCCTTGACCTGGTCTGCCAGCCCCGGGGCCGGCTGCTGACCGAGCGCATCACCTACCCCGGCGCCATTGCCCTGGCCCGGCGCAAGGGCTGCGCCCTGCAGGGCCTGGCCATCGACGCGCAGGGCCTGCTGCCGCAGGCGCTGGCCGATGCGCTGGAGGGCATTCCCGCCGCCGAAGGCAAGGTGGTCTATCTCACCCCCACGCTGCACAACCCGACCACGGCCACCATGGGCGCGGAGCGCAGGCAGGCGATCGTGGACATCTGCCGCAGCGCAGGCGCCTGGATCATCGAGGACGGCGTGTATGCCGCCTGCTTGCCCGATCACGCACCCTTGGCCCATCTGGCCACGCTGGCGCCCGAAATCACGCTGCATGTGAACGGGCTGTCCAAGTCCCTGGGCCCGGGGCTGCAGGTGGGCATGCTGGTGCTGCCCGCTTCGCTGTGCGGCGCGGCTGTGGAGCTTGTGCAGGGGATGTCCATGGCGCCTTCGGCCCTCTCCTGCGCCGTGATCGATGAATGGCTGTCGCACGGCGTGGTCGCTTCCCTGCAGGCCGACCTGCGCCATGAGGCACAGCGGCGCTGCCGGCTGGCCGCATCACACCTCGCCTCACACCTGAGTGGCTCCGGCCTGGTGCTGCACCCCGAGGCCTACAACGCCTGGCTGCCCATGGAGCGCGAAGCCGCCGACCGCCTGGTATCGGCCGCAGCGGCGCTGGGTTTGAAGCTGACCGATCCGGGCTCGCTCATGGTGGACCCGCAGGAGCAGGCCAGCGGGCTGCGCATCTGCCTGGGTGCGCCGCGTTTCGACGCGCTGGACGGCGCCCTGGCGCAGCTGGCCCGGCTGCTTACTGCGGCGCCCTGAGCTTGTGCTGCAGCGCCCTGGCCACGGCGCCCAGCACGGGAACCTTGGCGAAGATTTCCTCCACCGGGTCCCAGAAATCGCGGTGCACTGCCACCAGCCCCTGCGCATCGAACTCCAGGTAGCTGGTGCCGCAGATGTGCATGGGCTGGCCGGATGCCCGCACAAAGCCCAGCTCCCACAGCAGAAAACCGCTGTCGCCCTGCACCGCGCCGTGGCTGACAGCGAAGCGGGGCCGGTCCAACTGCTCGAACATGTGGGCAAACACGCGCTCGATCGCAGCGTGGCCGCGCACCTCGTTGAACGGGTCCTTGAACAGGGCCTGCTCGGCATACAGGGACAGCAGCGCCGGCAGGTTGTCGCGGCGCAGGGCCTCGTAGGCCTGGGCCAAGCGGGCCAGTCGCGGATCGGATATGCCGCTGCTCATGGGTTTCATGCTCCGGTGAAGCGGCGGACCGCAGAGAAATACCAGGCGTCTGGCAGGCAGCGCAGCAGGCGCACCCAGCGCGTGAAGCGGCGCGGGAAATTCATCTCGAAACGCCCCTGCGCCCAGCCCTGCAGCATATGCCGGGCTGCCTCGTCGGCTCCGATCAGGGCCGGCATGCTGAAGCTGTTTTGCGCCGTCAGCGGCGTATCGACAAAGCCGGGATTGATGATGGACACGCCCAGGCCCAGGCCATGCAGGTCCAGATAGAGGTTTTCCGCCAGGTTGTTGAGCGCCGCCTTGGTGGGGCCGTAGGCCAGGGACATGGGCAGCCCACGGTAGCCGGCCACCGAGCCGACCAGGGCCAGATGGCCCCGGCCAGCCTTGAGCAGCATGGGCAGCGCGGCATCGAGCAGGTGCAGCACGCCGCCATAGTTCACGGCCAGGTGGTGCTGCATCTCGGCCAGGTCGAACTCGGTGGCGCGCAGGGGCCGGTAGTGGCCCGCGCAGTAGAGGATCAGGTCGGGCGCCCCGCCCGCGTGGGCCAGCACGGCCTGGGCGGCCGCATCCACGGCGGCGGCATCGGTCACGTCCAGCGGCAGGGCCAGGCAGCCCTCGCGGCCGCGCACGAAGTCCTGCAGCGCGCCGCCATGCCGTGCGGAGACGATCACGCGGGCGCCCTGCCGGTGCAGCGCCTCGGCCGTGGCACGCCCTATGCCCGAGGAGGCGCCCACCACCCATGCCGAGCGTCCCTTCCAGTCAGCCAGCAGCGGGTTCAGCCCGCGCGAGAACAGCGGCATGGCCATCACTCCTTGACAAAGGACAGCGTCACATCGCCCAGGTGCACGCCGAGCTTGCTCATGGCCGTGCGGTTGAGCAGGGTGCGCCCGTCCATGAGGTACATCCAGTCATCCATGTGGACGTTCCAGACCCGCCCATTCACGGGCAGAGCCAGCACATAGCTCCAGCGGATGGCATTGCCCGCGCTCTGGCCCTGGGCCTCGCCCACCACGTCGTCGGCCCGGCCGCTGTAGCGGCCGTCGCCCAGGTGGCGGATATGCCAGACCCGCTCCTGGGTGCTGCCGTCGCTGTAGACGAAATGCTCCTCCAGGGATCCCTCGTCGCCATTCCAGCGGCCCGTCATGCGCACGGTGAATCGCTTGACCACCTTGCCCGATCGGTCCGTGAACATGCCGTGCGCCGTCAGCGGCCCGTTGAAATACTGGCGCAGGTCCAGCGTCGGCTGCTCCTTGGCGTAGTCCTGGACCGAAGGCCCGGCACAGCCCGCCAGGGACAGTGCCAAGGCCGCCCCCAGGCAGACGCGCCGCAGCGGCGAAAACGAAGTGGAGTGGGTAATGTGGCTCATGTGTGACTCCAGGAAGAATGCAATCGCTCGGCGCGCCAAAGCAGCAGCGCCGCCGCCAGCTTGAGCAGGCACGGCAGCCCGCCATAGGCCCAGGCCAGCGCCTGCAGCCCGGCCGGGTCGGTTCCGCCGCTGCGGTAGCCCGCGGCGGACAGCAGGGGCAGGGCCAGGCCCGCAGCCAGGGCCAGGTTGAGCTTGGTGGCGCAGGTCCACCAGCCCAGGTAGCGGCCCTCGCCCCGGCCGCCCTGGCCGGACTCGTGGATCACGCCCGTGAGCAGTGCGCCCGGCAGGGCCAGGTCCGCGCCCAGGGCCAGCCCGCTGGCCAGGCAGATCACGGCAAAGGCCATGGCGTCGCCCGCGCCCAGCCAGGGCGTGAAGCCGAAGGCCAGCACGCTGGCCAGCATGCCCGCGCGCCAGCTGGGCGCCAGGCCCCAGCGCGAGACGGCCTTCACCCACAGCGGCAGGCCCAGGGCCGCCGCGCCAAAGAAGCACAGCAGCAGCAGGGGCTGCAGTGCAGACGCCTGCAGCCTGTCGGCCACAAAGAAGGGCAGCAAGGTGGCGGGAACGGCCGCGGCCACGCCATTGAGCATGAAGATGGCCAGCAGCCGGCGAAACCCGGCATCCGCCCACGGAGAAGTGGACGAGGCCGGGGACTCCGCTTGCGGCATGCGGGGCGCAGAGGACACATGGGACAAATGGGACATATGGGACACATGGGGCACAGGAGCCACGGGCGCCCGGAGCCGGTACAGCCCCATCAGTCCCAGCACCAGGCCCAGCGCCAGCACGGCGCTGGTGGCGTCAAGGCCCATCACGGCCGGCAGCACGCTGGCCAGCAGCACGCCCGCCAGCGTGGCGCCCTCGCGCCAGGCCGTCACACGGGCACGCCAGGCGGGCTGGCCGCCCCAGCGGGTGCCCCAGGCCTGGTGGAGGATGGTGACGAAGCTGTAGGCCAGCGTGCACACCAGCAGGCTGCCGGCCAGCCAGCCCAGCATGGCGGCCTCGGAGCCGCGCGGCGGATGCCACAGCGCCCCGAAACCCAGCACCATCAGAAGGCTGCCCAGCGCAGCCGCCCGCCAGGCCGACCGCACACCGCCGCGCAGCAGCCTGTCGGCCTGGCGGCCAATGGCCGGATCGACCACGGCATCGAGCGCCCGCGTGGCCAGCAGCACGGCGCCCAGCCCGGCCAGCGGCGCGCCGGTCACGCTGGCGTAGTGGTAGGGCAGATTCACATACAGGGGCAGGGACACAAAGGCCAGCGGCGCGGCCAGCCCGCCATAGGCCAGCCCTGTGCGCCAGGGCAGCACGGGGGCGGGAGCGGGGACTGGGACGGAGGTCATGGCATGGTCCGCTGGCGTTCAGCCCTGGCCCAGCAGCGAGGTGCGCATGGCAGGCGCCGAGGTCTGCGGCGCCAGCCAGATGCCGAAGAACAGGCGCGCATAGTCGGCATCGCGCAGCTGCGCCGTCTGCCGGCCGTTGTGGAAAAAGCGCACATCGCCCTGGCCGTCGTTCAGGCCCAGCAGCCGGTCCTTGGCCACCACATCGGGAAAGGCCTGCTTCATCAGGTCCAGCCATTGGCGGGCCTGCTCTTCGGTGAAGCTGCCGACCCTGCGCATTTCGGCGATGGAGCGCTCGGCAATGGCCGCGCCTTCGAGCTTGCGGTCGTAGACCAGCTCCAGCGCAAACGGGTGGCGGGCGTAGTCCTCGGGCAGCAGTCCGGGCGCGGCCCACAGCCGCGCCTCATAGACGCGCAGGCCGAAAAAGCGCAGCACGGCCGTGCCCATCAGGCGCGCGGACGGCAGGGCGCTGCGCAGTTCGGCCGGAAGTTCGGCGGTCGGGGTGATGGCGTGCAGGGCGTTGGACATGGTGATCAATGAAGGGGCAAGGACGCAGGCGGCGCCCCAGGCCAGGGCCTTGCGGCGGGGTGCATGGGGTGCATGCGGCGCGCGGCACGCGTGGGGTTGCGGGGCTGTCATGGCAGGGGCTTGCGCAGCGTGAACTGGACGACATCGGTGTTGCCGGTGTCGAAGGCCGCCTCGCAGTAGGCCAGGTAGAAGGTCCAGATGCGCACGAAGCGTTCGTCAAAGCCCTGGGCACGCACGGCCTCCAGGCGCTCCTCGAAGGACTGGCGCCAGCGCCGCAGCGTCTCCGCATAGTCGCAGCCAAAGGCCATGCGGCGCTCCACCACCAGGCCGGCGCGGCGCGCCTCCTGCTCGAAGGCGGGGATGCTGGGCAGCAGGCCACCCGGGAAGATGTACTGCTGGATGAAGTCGGTGGAGCGCAGATAGCGCGCGAACAGGTCCTCGCGCAGCGTGATGGTCTGTATGCAGGCCAGGCCCCCGGGCTTGAGGCAGTCGCGCAGCGTCTGGAAGTAGCCGCGCCAGTATTCGCGGCCCACGGCCTCGAACATCTCGATGGAGACGATGGCGTCGAAGGGCTCGCCCGCATGGCGCGCGGGCAGGTCGCGGTAGTCCTGGTAGCGCAGCTCCACCGCGTCGGCCAGGCCCGCCTGCTGCATGCGCTGCTGCCCCCAGACCAGTTGCTCGCGCGACAGGGTCACGCCCGTGACCCGGGCGCCGAACTCCTGCGCCGCCGCCTCGGCCAGCCCGCCCCAGCCGCAGCCGATTTCCAGCAGGCGCTGGCCGGGCTGCAGCCGCACCTCGTCCAGCGTGCGCCTGAGCTTGGCCTGCTGGGCCTCCTGGAGGTCCGCGTTGCGCAGCGCTTGGCCCGTGCGGCCCTGGAACCAGGCCGCGCTGTAGCTCATGCCCGGGTCCAGCCACAGGCGGTAGAAGTCATTGCCCAGGTCGTAATGGGCATGGATGTTCCTGGCACTGCCGGCCCGCGTATTGCGTTGCAGCAGATGGCGCAGGCGGTAGCCCAGCCGGCCCCACCAGCTGCCATAGACCAGGCTTTGCACATGGTCGCGGTTGGCCATGCACAGCCGCAGCAGGGCGGCCAGGTCGGGGCTGTCCCACTCGCCGGCGATATAGCCTTCGGCCAGCCCGATGTCGCCCGATTTGAGCGTGCGCTCCAGCGCCTGCCAGTCGTGCAGCACGCAATGCGCATCGGCAGCTCCCGACGGGGGGCGGGGCAGGTGCAGCAGGCGGCCATCGGGCTGCTCCAGGTCCAGCTGCCCGTGGGGCAGGCGTTCGAGCAGGTTCAGCACCCGGCGCGCCCGTGCAGGCGTGCGGCGCGGCGCTGCCGCGGAGGGGCTCAGCAGGGGGGCGGCGGTAGTGTTCATCGTGTGACGAAGCGCTTGGGCTCGGAGGGTTTGCCATGGAAAGGCACGCGCTTGGCCCAAAGGCGCAGCGCATGCCAGTGGATGCGGGCGACCACGCCCAGCGTCATCAGGGGCGTGCCGAAGAAGGCGCGGCGCACGGTGGCGCCGCCGAGCGGGTGCAGCACGCCGCCCACGCTGGTCTGCAGCAGCGGGCCGTCCTCGTCGTGCAGGTCCACGCGCGCCAGGGTGCGGTCTTCGCCGCGCTCGAAGCGGAAGCGGTACTCGCCGCGCACCTCGCAGAACGGCGAGACATGGAATTGCTTGCGCGCCACCTGCTCGCGGCCCCAGTCCAGGTCCGGCCCCGCCAGCAGGTAGGCATGGCGCTCGCCAAAGGTGTTGTTGACCTCGGCCAGCACGGCGGCCAGCGAGCCGTCGGCGCGGTGCGCATACCAAAAGCTCACGGGCTTGAACACGTAGCCCAGCACGCGCGGGAAGGTGTGCAGCCAGACCTCGCCATCGGCGTCGGCTATGCCTTCGCTGTGCAGCAGCTGCTCGAACCATGCCAGTGCGTCGCAGCCGCCCTCGCCGTGGTCGCTGTCATGAAAGCTCAGCCAGCCCAGCCGGTTGCGCCGCAGCGCGGCGTCCGGCTGCGTGCGCAGGCTGCGCAGCGGCAGCATCAGAAAGTAGCCGGGATAGCGGAAGGCATGCTCGACAGGCCGCAGGCGGCGGTGCCAGACATGGCCGAAGCCGATGAGGGGGCGGGCCGTCATGCGACCCCCTCGAAGGCCGCGCTGGCGGGCAGGACGGGCAAGGCCGGCAGGGCGCGCAGCAGGCCATCGGCCGCGTCCAGTCCCGAGCGCAGGCCGTCTTCGTGAAAGCCGTAGCCGCACCATGCGCCGCAGAACCAGGTCCGGCGCTGGCCCTGCACGCCGGCCACGCGGCCCTGGGCCTCGATGGCCGCCAGGTCGAACACCGGGTGGCTGTACTCGATGCGCGCATGGACCTGGCCTTCATCGATCGGGCGCACCGGGTTCAGCGAAACCATCACGGGCTGCTGCCACGGCAGGGGCTGCAGGCGGTTGAGCAGGTAGTGCAGGCAGACGCCGGCCTGGTCCCGCCCCGGGTCGGCCGCGCGTTCGTAGTTCCAGGCGGCCCAGGCCGCCTGCCTGCGCGGCAGCACGCTGGCATCGGTGTGCAGAACGGCCTGGTTGGGCTGGTAGCGGATGGCGCCCAGCACGCTGCGCTCCTGTGGCGTGGCATCGCTGCCAAGCAGGCGCAGGGCCTGGTCGCTGTGGCAGGCCAGCACCACGGCGTCGAACGGCTCCGTGCCGTTCGCCGTCTGCAGCAGCGCGCCATGCGCGGCGCGGCGCAGGCCCAGCACGGGCGCATTCAGGCGCGCCTCGTGGCGGCCGTCCTTCAGCAGCGCGGCCACCATGCGCCGCACGTACTGGCGCGAGCCGCCGCGCACGGTGTGCCACTGCGGCCGGTCCGTGACCTGGATCAGGCCGTGGTTGTGGCAAAAGCGGATCAGCGTGGCCACGGGAAAGCGCAGCATCTGCTCGGTGGGGCAGGACCAGATGCAGCCCATCATGGGCAGCAGGTAGTCCTGACGGAAGGCGGCGCCAAAGCCGTGGTCGTCCAGAAAATCGCCGATGGCGCTGCGCAGCCGCACTTCATCGCCTTCCTGGGCGATGCGCGTGGCCAGGCGGTTGAAGCGCAGGATCTCGGCCAGCATCTTCAGAAAGCGCGGGCGCAGCAGATTGCCCCGCTGCGCGAACACGCCGCCCAGCGAACTGCCGCTCCATTCCAGGCCCGCGCGGCCATCGGCCTCAGGCACCTGCACGGAAAACGACATCTCGGCGGCAGCCGTGGGCACCTGCAGCTGCTCGAACAAACGTGTCAGCAGCGGATAGGTGCGGTGGTTGAAGACCAGAAAGCCGGTGTCCACGCCCTGGCTCACGCCGCCCAGCGTCAGGTCCACCGTGTTGGCGTGCCCCCCGAAGTGGCCGCCCGCCTCCAGCAAGGTCACGGCAGGCCCGCCCGGCGCAGCGGCCAGGCGGCTCGCTGCGGCCAGCCCCGCAATCCCCGAACCGATGACAGCAATGCGATGCATGGAGGCGCCCTTCTTGGTTGAACAGCCCGACTAGACCACAAAGACCAAATCGTGAACTGATGAGTTCAAACTATAAACCAAACATACCCGCTTTGCACTATTTGGTATCAGATATGACCTGCGAGGTCTAAAATATCGCTATGACTAGCCGCTCCTCCATCAAAGAACAGATACAGCGCGTGCGCGAGCAGGCCATCGTGGCGGCCGTCAACCGGTTGCTGGCCACCAAGGGCTACGACGCCATGACGGTGGACGAGGTCGCGGCCGAGGCCGGCATGGCCAAGGCCAGCCTGTACAAGCTGTTCACCTCCAAGGAAGAACTGGCGGGCGCCGCCATGGTGGGCGTGCTGGACCGCGCCCTGGCCTTTGTGGACGGCCTGCGCGACACGGCGGCCCAGGCCGCCGAGGCCGGCACGCCGGTGCGCCCGCTGGACCAGCTCAAGGCCGTGACGTGCTGGGCCATGCAGACCCAGCTGGAAGGCGAAATGCCCTCCCTGCCGGCGCAGAACTCCAACCTCAGCGCCTCCCTGCAATCCAACGATGCCTACATGGACCGGCTGATCGCCCTGAGCAACCGCCTGAGCATCTGGATCACCGAGGCCCAGACCAGCGGCCAGCTGCAGCCCGCGCTGCCGGCCGAGCTGGTGCTCTACACGCTGTTCGCGCGGGCCTGCGATCCGGTGGTGGCCCTGCTCAAGGAATCGGGCCAGTACACGCACGCGCAAATCATCGACTGGGTGACGAGCACCACGTTCGACGGGCTGGCGGCGGCGGATTGACCTAGGCCGCGCAGCGACAGCTGCGATGCGTCGACCCGGCTCCAGCATGGCCGGCAGCCGGTCCCCGCGGGCTCCCTGTTGCGCATCGTGCCGCCTTCGCGACTCCTGCGAAACACAGCCGGGGGCGCCTGTATAGTTGCGGCCTGGCGACCACGGCAACACCCCGCGCCGTGCGGGATTGTCCTGCCAGGTCCTGTCTTTTACTGCGCTGATACCTCGCAATGCAGCCCCCGGCCACAGCCCTGCCCAGCACGACGTTCGCCACCGACCAATTGGCGCAGGCAGACCGCTTCGAGGCGTGGCGCAGCAGCATCTCCGTGCTTTTCGACGTGGCGCCGCTGGAGCACGGCGCGTCGCCAGGGCGCTTCCATGCCTCGGTGCATGCGGTCCACCTGGGCCAATTGCTGCTGGGCGACCTGCGCTTCGGCGCGCAGCGCTTCTCGCGCGGCCAGGCACGCGCCGCCCACGACGGCCTGGACCACTATCTGGTGCAGTGGTACCGCGCAGGGGGTTTCGTGGGCCAGCATGGCGACGGCAGCGAACTGCGGGTCCGCCCCGGTGACGTGGTCGTCTTCGACATGGCCCGCACCCAGCACACCGTGGCCCAGGACTCCCATGTACTCTCGCTGATCGTTCCCCGCAGGCTGGGCGAGGCTGCCTGCGGGTCCCCGGGCCCCCACGGCACCGTGCTGGCCGCCGACAGCCTGTTCGGCGGCCTGCTGGCAGACCACCTGGGCGCACTGCACCGGCGCCTGCCCTCCATCGGCCCGGCGCAGGCCGATGACGTGGTGCACGCCACCCTGCAAATGCTGGCCGCCTGCCTGCGCCCCAGCCAGCGCACCCTGGCCGAAGCCCGCGCCGAGGTGCATGCCGCCACGCTGGAGCGCATCCAGCGCCATATCGCGCGGAACCTGGGCACGCCGCTCTCGCCCGAGGCACTGTGCCGCTGCTTCGGCATTTCGCGCCACCGGCTCTACCACCTCTTCGAGCCCCTGGGCGGCGTGATGCGCTATGTGCAGCAGCGCCGTCTGCAGCGGGCCTTCCACACGCTGTCCAATCCCGCCTACCGGCGCCTGCGCATTGCCGAGGTGGCCGCACGCCTGGGCTTTGCCAGCGAGGCGCACTTCAGCCGCGCCTTCCGCGCCGCGTTCGGCCACACGCCCAGCGATGTGCGGGCCATGGCCGAGGCGGCGCACGCGGCGCGCATGTCACCCTCCGCCGCCAGCACGGCGGCATCGGTGGAATACGCAGACTGGCTTCTCGGGCTCATGGCCTGAGAGCCGGATGCTGGGTCAAGCGGCGGACCAACGCACGGTCAAGCCTTCGGGCCACCCCTCCCGCAAGATAGCCGCAGGCAGCCGCGCCCGGTTTGCAGCCTGCATGGCGGCCGCGCCCGGCCGTCCCCAATCCACCCGACATCCAACAGCCAAGAACACCATGCCAGAAAAAAACAGAAGGCATCTTTCCATCCATGCGCTGCGTTGGCTGCCCATCTCATGGGTACTGCTTGCCATCCTTCTATCGGCGTCCGGTGCCCATGCGGCCACGATCAGGACACTGCTGTCCACTCTCGATGCGGCCACAGGCAATGTCTGGGCGAACGGCAGCTATCCCAGATACCAGGAATTCAGGACGGGTGAAACCAATGTCATCATCTCCGATGTATCCGTTCGCATTTTTGAAGTATTTGGCGGCGGATTCCCGCGACTGAAACTTTGCGACAGCGCCTCTGCCAACTGCCAACAGCTCGATTACCAGGAAACCATCGGCGATACCTACAGGTTCACAGGTGCCTACCCTGCGTATGCCAACACATCTGTGCGCATCATCTTCGACTGCAATTGCAGTGGCAGCGCCGGATACGGCATCTATCTCGGACCCAAGGTCATTCCCGGGGCATCCTCCGGCGCCTTTGGCTATCTATTCGCGGTCAAAGTGGATGCCATTGCCATGCCGACCGTCAACCAGATTCTTCCCTCTGCCGGCCCGGCCACAGGAAGCACGCCGGTCAGGCTCGATGGCACAGGATTTCTGGACGCCACCGGCGTCCAGTTCGGCGATACGGACGCGCTTCACTTCCAGGTGGATAGCGACACGCAGATCACGGCGACATCACCTGCGCATTCACCGGGTGCCGTGGGCATCAAACTCATGACCGCCGCCAATGGCGCATCCACCAGCGGCAGCTTCACCTATGTGGCAGCCCCTGCCATCACGGCCATCAGCCCCGTGGCCGGCCCCACCGCCGGGGGCAGCCCGGTGACCCTGATCGGCACGGGATTCGCTGCAGCACCGGCCACGGGAGCCGTGCGGTTCGGCGCCGCCGCTGCCGCCTACACGGTGCTCAGCGACACGCAAATCACCGCCATGGCGCCCGCGGGCGCCGCCGGCACCGTCGATGTCACCGTGGCCACCATCGGCGGCACCTCCGCCGCCAGCGCCGGGGACCGTTTCACCTATGCCGAGGCACCGACCGTCGCCTCGCTGGCCCCGGCGACGGGCCCGAGCGCGGGAGGCACACAGGTCACCCTCACCGGAACCCACCTGAGCGCCGCCAGCACGGTGAAATTCGGCCATCAATACGCCAGCGGCGTTTCGGTGCTCAGCGATACGCAGCTCACCGCGATTTCACCCCCAGGCAGCGGGACCGTCGATCTGACGGTGACCAGTCCCGGCGGCACTTCTTCGGTCACGGGCTCGGCCCGGTTCAGCTATGCGGGCGCTCCCGCCATCACGGGCCTGTCCACGCAACGCGGTCCAGCCTCGGGAGGCAGCTCGGTGATCCTGTCCGGCAGCGACTTCACGGGAGCGACCGCGGTCCGGTTTGGCGCAGTCCAAGCCACGGGCTTCACGGTGGACAGCGCCACCCGGATCACGGCCACCGCCCCCGCGGGTTCCCCGGGCACCGTGGCGGTTTCGGTAACGACCCCCGAGGGCACCAGCCCCGCAAGCGCGACGGCACAGTTCAGCTACCAGGCGGACTCGGCCTCATTGCAGCTTGCCGCAGGGACCGTGGCGATGCACCTGTCCGGCGCGGACTGCGGCTTCGATGGCATGCCGACGAATGCGGCAGCGCCGTCCAGCGGCGCCCCCCCGGGCTTCGGCTTTCCGTATGGCCAGATCGCCTTCAAGGCCACCGGCTGCACGAACGGCGGAACACTCCGCGTGGCGCTCACGCTGCCCAGGCAAGTGCCCCCGGGCGCCGTGCTCTACAAGCTGGTGGACGGGCAATGGCTGCCATGGGATGCGAGCGTGAACGGCGCGAACATCGGGTTTGCGGTCACCGACAACGATGGCAGCTCCACCGCACGTGTCACCGGGGACAACGATCCCGCGCCCGGCAGCATCGACGATCCGATCATGATTGCCGTGCCCGCGGCCTCCGCCACGCCGGCCACCGTGCCGGCCACCGGACCTGGTTCACTGGCACTGCTGTCCCTGGCCATTGCAGGCCTGGTGGCAGGCGGCCTTCGACATCGCAAAAGGGGATAGCCCCCGGCGCCCCGGCATTGCACACGCCAGCGGATAGAATGAGAACCAATCGCATTGAGTCATTGATGCCAAGGGGATCCTCCTTGCGATGGTGGGGGTCAGCATGTCATCCGGCGAATTCGCGCTGCACAACGAGGTCCAGTCGCTCTATCGTGACCATCACCGATGGCTGCGCGATTGGCTGCGCAGAAAACTGGGCTGTTCCCACCATGCCGCCGACCTGGCCCACGACACCTTCGTGCGCCTGCTCGGCCGCAAGGAGCGGGCGGACCCGGTGGACCCCCGCGCCTACCTGACCACCATCGCCCACGGCCTGGTGGTGGACTTTCACCGGCGCCGGGCGCTGGAGCGGGCCTATCTGGAATCGCTGGCCGCCCTGCCCGAGCCGCAGGCGCCCTCGCCCGAGGCACGCGCCATCGTGCTGGAGGCCCTGGTGGCCATCGACGCCATGCTCGACGGCATGAAGCCCGCCGTGCGCCAGGCCTTCATCCTCTCCCAACTCGAAGGCCTGACCTATGCGCAGATCGCCGCGCGGCTGCAGGTGACCGTGCGCACCGTCAACAACTACATGCTCAAGGCGCTGGAGCACTGCTACCTCATCGTGGCAGACGGCGCATGACGGCCTTGCCCTCGAACAGCGACAGCGCCCTGGACGCGGCTGCACATTCGCCCACCCCCACCACCCCAGCCCAGGCACAGGCCCGCATCCGCCAGGAAGCGATTGCCTGGTACGCGCGCCTGTGCTCCGGCGATGCCACCGACGCCGACCATGCCGCCTGGCAGCGCTGGCATGAGGCCCACCCCGAGCACCAGCGCGCATGGCGGCATTTCGACGCCCTGCAGTCCATGCTGCAGCGCGTGCCCGGCCACCTGGCCGCCTCCACGCTGCAGGCCAGCCGGCGCAGCCGCCGCCGGGTGCTGCGCGGCATCGGCGCACTGGTGGGCAGCGGGGCCGTGGCGGGCCTGTCATGGCAGCTGGCCGGCGGGCAGGGCGGCGTGCGCTCCTGGCGGGCCGACTACCGCACCGGCACGGGCGAGCGCCGCACCGTCACGCTGGCCGACGGGTCCGAGCTGACGCTGAACACCCGGACCTCGGTGGATGTGTCCATGGACCCCACGCGCCGGCTGCTGGTGCTGCGCGAGGGCGAGATCCTGGTGCAGACCGCCCATTCCCTGGCCGGGCCCGGCGCGGGCGCCAAGGATGGCCGCCCGTTCATGGTGCACACGCCGCAGGGCCGCATCCTGGCGCTGGGCACGCGCTTCACCGTGCGCAGCCAGGGGGGCGCGGGCGGTGACACCGTGGTGAGCGTGCTGCAGGACGCCGTGGAAATCCAGCCTCTGCAGGACGCCAGCCGCAGCCTGCGGCTGCAGGCCGGCCAGCAGGCCAGCTTCAGCCGCAACGGCATGCTTCCCGCCCAGGCCGCCGACCCGGCCCTGGTCAGCTGGCTGGGCGGCAGCCTCATCGTGGACGGCTGGCGGCTGGACGACGTGGTGCGCGAACTCGCACGCTACCGGCCCGGCCGCCTGGCCTGCGACCCGGCCGTGGCCGGCCTGCGCGTGTCCGGCGTGTTTCCGCTGGCCGACACGGACAAGGCGCTGGCCGTCATCACCCGCGCCTTCCCGGTGCGCGCGGCCGGCCTGTCGCGCTACTGGCTGACCCTGGTGCCCGTCTAGGGCCAGCCCAGGGCGAGCCAGGGTCAGCCAGTTCCCCATGCCGCACAAAAAACTTCGCGGCCCATTTTCATCTTTTGCGATCTCGTTCGGCTCCCTTCATGAAAGCCCTTGTCTCACCGCTGTTCATGGCCAGGAAACCCGAATGCAAACGCCCTTCACACCGACACCCGCCCGCGCGGCGCTGACCTGCCTGCTGGCTGCGACGGTGGCATGTGCGGCCCCCGGCCATGCGGCCGAGCCCCTGGCGCAGACCCGCCAGGCCGCCAGGGCCTATGAGATCGGGGCCGGCCCGCTGGCCTCGGTGCTGGGGCAGTTTGCGGCGGCCGCAGGCGTGGCCCTGTCCTATGACCCGGCCAGCACGCGCCAGCGGCAGTCGGGCGGCCTGCGCGGCAGCTATACCGTGGGCGCGGGCTTTGCGGCCATCCTGGCGGGCTCCGGGCTGGAGGCGGTGGAAGGCGGCGCGGGTGAATTCATCGTGCGCAAGGCGGCCATGCCCGCCACGGCCGGCGCTGCAGCGGCCGAAGCCACCGAGCTGCCCGCCGTGCGCGTCGTGGCCCGGGCGGCCCCTGCCCCGGTCGATGCCGGCGAGCGCTACCAGCCCACGCCCGATGCCTCCAGCCTGCGCACCACGGCGCCCGTGCTGGAGATCCCGCAGGTGGTCAACGTGGTGCCGGCCCAGGTGATCCGCGACCAGCGCCCGCGCAACCTGGACGAGGCGCTGGCCAATGTCAGCGGCGTCACCCAGGGCAACACCCTGGCCAGCACGCAGGACACCATCATGAAGCGCGGCTTCGGCACCAACCGCGACGGCTCCGTCATGCACAACGGCATGCCCCTGGTACAGGGGCGCGGCATGAACGCCGCCGCCGAGAGCGTGGAAGTGATCAAGGGCCCGTCCTCGCTGCTGTACGGCCTCATGGACCCGGGCGGCGTGATCAACGTGGTCAGCAAGAAGCCGCAGCTGCGCCAGCGCACGGCGCTGTCGCTGCAGGGTTCGGGCTACGCGGGCGGGCGCAACGGCACGGGTGCCACGCTGGACACCACCGGCCCCATCGGTGAGCACGGTCTGGCCTACCGCCTGGTCGTCGACCATGTGGACGAGGACTACTGGCGCAACTTCGGCCAGCACCGCGAGACGCTGGTGGCGCCGTCGCTGGCCTGGTATGGCGACGACACGCAGGCCGTGCTCTGGTACGAATACCGCAAGTACCTGACGCCCTTCGATCGCGGCACGGCGCTGGACCCGGTCACCCGGCGCCCGCTGGACCTTCCGCCCACGCGCCGCCTGGACGAGCCCTTCAACCAGATGACGGGCGAGACCCACCTGGCCCAGCTCTCCGTGGACCACCGCCTGGGCAGCGGCTGGGCCGCCCACCTGAACCTGAGCTACAACCGCGAGATCTACGACGCCAACCAGCTGCGCGTGAACGGCGTGAACACCGCGCGCGGCACCCTGCAGCGCAGCAACGACGCCACGCACGGCGCACTCAGCACCGACAGCTATGGCTCGGCCTATGTGGACGGCAGCGTGCAGCTGGCCGGCCTGCGCCATGACCTGCAGTTCGGCGCCGATGCCGAGTACCGGCTGATCTACCGCTCCGACCTGCTGCGCCAGGCCGTCACCTCCACCTTCAGCTACACCAACCCCGTCTATGGGCTGGAGCAGCCCTCGGCCACCGTCTCGGCCAGCGACAGCGACCAGAGGGACCAGCTGCACAACCAGTCGCTGTTTCTGCAGGACGCCATTCACCTGGGCGACCGCTGGGTGCTGACCACCGGCCTGCGCTACCAGACCTGGCGCCAGACCGCCGGCCGGGGCCGCCCGTTCAAGGCCAACACCCAGGCCGACGGCACGGCCTGGCTGCCGCGCGCCGGCCTGGTCTATCGACTGGCCGGCGGCCTGTCGCTCTACGGCAACTACTCGCAGTCGCTCAGGCCCACCTCCACCATCGCGCCGCTGGCCAGCGGCACCGTGATCGACTCGGGCGTGGCGCCCGAGGAGGCCCGGTCCTGGGAAGCCGGCGCCAAGCTGGACCTGCCAGGGCAGCTCACCGGCACGCTGGCGCTGTTCGACATCCGCAAGAAGAACGTGCTGGTCTCGCAGTTCAACGACGCCACCAAGCTGACCGACTGGCGCACCTCGGGCGCGGCGCGATCGCGCGGGCTGGAGGTGGATGTGGCCGGCGAGCTGGGCCGCCACTGGAGCGCCATCGCGGCCTTTGCCTATGTGGATGCCAAGACCACGCAGGACCCGCTCTACCAGGGCAACCAGCTGTGGAACGTGGCGCGGCAGACGGCCTCGCTGTCGGCCGTGTACGACTTTGGCCAGGTCCTGGGCGATGTGCTGGGCGATGTGCTGGGCGAGGGCCGGCTGCGCGTGGGCGGCGGCCTGCAGTACGTGGGCAGGCGGCCCGGCGACTCGGCCAACTCCTTCTGGCTGCCGGGCTACACCGTGGCCCATGCCTTTGCCACGTATGACACGCGGATCAACGGCTAAAGGACACGCTTTCAGCTCAACGTGAAGAACCTGTTCGACCGCACCTACTACCCGTCGAGCGCCAACACCTACTTCATCTCGATGGGCGACGCGCGCCAGGTGCTGCTGCGCGCCACGGTCGAGTTCTGAGCGGGCGCCAGCCCCGCCCCCGGCCTTTCCTTTTTCTGTGTCTGTCCCGGCCCGCAGCCGCATGCGATGCCGCGCATCACGCATCACCTCCATGAACTTATCTCCGCCGCTTATCGCCTCGCCGAACGCCCCGCCAAACGCTTTTTTCCTCTATTGACTGGCCATTGCGCATGCCTTCCTCCTTCCACACCCTCCCCACCATTGCCGGCATGCCCCGTTCCTGCCTGTGCCTTGCCCTGGCTGCCATCCCCGTGATGGCCTTCTCCCAGGCTGCCGACGCACCGTCCACGCAACTGGAAACCGTGCAGATCCAGGCCGAGAAGCAGCAGAACAACGAAGACAACTTCGTCGCCCGCAAAACCACGGGCGTGCTGCGCTCCGATGCGCCGCTGTTCGAGACCGCGCAGTCCATCAGCGTGGTGACCCAGCGCCAGATCGAGGAAAAACAGGTCAGGTCCGTGGCCGAGGCGCTGGAGAGCGTGGCCGGCGTGGCGTCCGGCTCGTACGGCCGGCGCGGCTGGGATGACTTCATCATCCGCGGCCAGATCTCCAGCGCGCAAACCTATGTGGACGGCCTGCGGGCGCAGACCTCCACCAATGTGCTGCGCTCCGAGGACATCTTCGGCATCGGCTCCATCGAAGTGGTCAAAGGCCCCACCTCGGTGGGCTTCGGCCTGGCCCTGCCGGGCGGCCTGGTCAACCTGACCACCAAGCGCCCGCAGGCCGAGTCGTTCTCGCGCGCCGGCATCAGCGTGGGCAGCTATGGATTGAAGGAAGCCAATTTCGACCTGAACTACTCGCCCGACGCAAGCCGCAAGGGCGCCTTCCGCATCGTGGGCCGCGCATCCGACCAGAACGATCCCACGGACTACGTCTACTTCAAGAACCAGTACCTGGCGGGCTCGTACAACTTCGACCTGGACGGCAGGAACGAGCTGTCCGTCATCGCCAGCTACCAGCACCGCAACTACATCCGCAACCAGGGCATTCCGCAGAACTACGAGAAGTACGGGCGCAATGTCTTCATCGGCGAACCCGACCGCAGCTACGAGGTGGACTCCTACCGCCTGGGAGCCAACTACGCGCACTACTTCGACAACGAATGGGTGTTCCGCCAGAACTTCGCGCTCACCAAGGGCAGCAGCCTGAGCAACTCGGTCTTTGCGGCGGCCAATGCCAGGTTTCCCCTGGTGGCGCGCCAGATCAACTACCAGGACAAGCAGGACGTCAACATCGCCCTGGACAACTACCTGCAGCGCAACTTCCGATTCGACCGCGTGAACTACGAGCTGACCGCCGGCATCGACATGATGCGAGAGCGCAGCGACTACTACCAGCGCGTGGACAACATCAACCCCTTCAACGCCGACAACCCGGTCTATGGCGTCACGTCCATCAAGGAGGGCAAGCCCTCGCACAACCTGACCTACAGCCAGTACGTGGGCCTGTACCTGCGCAACACCATCAAGATCGACGAGAAATGGATCGTCGGCCTGAACGGCCGCCATGACTGGACGCGCGTGGAAATCCAGGACAGGCTGGCCGGCGGCTCCGTCAGCAACAGCAACACCGCCTTCACGGGCAGCGCCTCGCTGATGTACCAGGCCAGCGAGTTCCTGGCACCCTACGTCAGCTACTCCACCTCCTTCATGCCCGTGACGGATGCCGGCATCAACGGCACGCTGCTCAATCCCGAAGAGGGCAAGCAGACCGAACTGGGCGTGAAATTCCAGGCCCTGGACCGGCGCGTGCAAGGCTATCTGGCGGTGTATGACCTGCGGCGCAAGAACGTCACCGAGAACGACGCCACCCTGGGCTACGCCGTCCAGACCGGCGAGCAGACCACCAAGGGTTTCGAAGCGGAAGTCGCAGCCTCGCTGACGCGGCAATGGAATGTCTCGGCCGCCTACAGCTACATCCCCTCGGCCCGGACCTCCCAAAGCCTGACGGCCAGCGAAATCGGCAAGCGCATCAACCATGTGCCCAAGAACGCGGGCTCCGTCTTCACGCAGTACTACTTCAACCCCGACCGCCTGGGCTGGAACATGGGCGCAGGCCTGCGCATGCAGGGCGCCCGCACGGCGCAGCGCGGCACGGCCTTCGTCAACCTGGCCAAGTACACCCTGCTCGACCTGAACCTGGGCTATGAAGCGAAGTCATGGGGCCTGAGCCTGGCCATCAAGAACCTGCTGGACAAGGACTACGTCCAGGGCACCACACCGAACGCGCAGCTGCTGAGCTTCGGCAGCCCGCGCACGCTGATGGTGAGTGCCAGGTTCAAGTACTGAGGCTGACTGGCTCCTTCAAGCATGCGAGCCTTTCAGCCAAGGTGCGCAACCCGGCACCGCCGATAGGCGGGCGCCGGCTGCGCCCCGGCTTCATGGCCCCTTGCGCAGCGAGATCGGCGTGCCCCAGACCGGGTCGGCCGCGCCCTGGCGGCCCAGCGTGGTGACCTGCATGGGCACCAGGCGTGCCATCAGCTTTTCCTGCTCGGCGTTGAGATTGGCGCGCGTGGCCAGATAGTTGCGCGTGAACTCCATGGGCGGCGGCAGTGTGTGAACGGTGAAGTCTTCCAGCGGGCATTCCACCTTCTCGGCCGCCACCTTGCGGCAGCCTGCCTGGCGGAACTGGTAGCTGGGCGTCTTCAGGTGCGAACGCTGGCTCAGCACCAGTTGGCCGCCCTCCAGCGTGAAGCTGGCCAGCGCCTGCCTGGGCGGCACGCGCACCTGGACCTTGAGTGCGGGAATGTCGCGCGAATCCGTGTCCTGGTAGTAGCCCGCCGCCATGCCCGGCGTGCTGTCGGTGACCATGCGCTCGCCCCAGGCCACGCAATTGCCCGAGGCGCGGTGCACCGTGGTGCAGTACTTCTCGATCCGGCTTTGCGAGTGCGTCGTGCCCTCCTTCCAGTTCATCTCGGTATAGAACTGGCGATAGGTTTCCGGCGACAACGTGGCCGTTCCAAGGGTGCCGCGGCCTGCGCCGGTGGCCCCGGCCTTGGCGCCCAGCTGGCCAAGCTGGGCATTGAGCCGGTAGTCGTCACCCCCCGTCATCAGGTACTTGCCCGGCGGCAGCACATGGACCTCGAAGGCCTTGAACAGATAGGTGGTCTTGGGGTCGCGCTGCAGCGCGTTGTTCTGGAACTTGCGGCCAAACACGATCTCCGGCTTGTCCTCATGGGTCCAGACCACGTTGGGAGTCCACTTCGACATGCCATCGGCGTCGGCCAGCGACTTGTGCGGCGTCAGGTCAGCCACCAGCACCACGGCCATGTTGGCCTTCAAGGCTTCGCTGATCACCCACAGCGTCTTCGCCTGCTCCGCCTCCTCCTTCTCGAGCTGTCCGCTGGAAGGCGGCGCGGCACACCCTGACAATCCCAGGGCGAGCACCAGGGTCGGCAAAACGAAACAGGGGCGCTGCAGTGTCATCGTTGAAATCCTTCGGGGTTGATGCTGGAAAGGCGTCATTTTGCGGGGAGATCTCCGGCGACGCCGGCCAGGGGCAGGCCCTCGACACGGAAAAGCCGCCCGAAGGCGGCCGGTTCCAGGGAGCGCTGCACCAGCGCTGGCTGCGATCAATCAGCGTTGCTGTGGCTGGCGCAAAGACTGCCCTTGTTGGCGGACGTTCGCCTTGCACTGCATCTGGCTGTAGTTCCTGTCCGTGATGGGTTGTCCCATCTGCATGGGAAAATGGACCGGATGCAGCGGGCCTCTCGTGGGAAGAAGCTGTTTCATGGTTCCATCCTCACGTCAAACGGAACGCCGCCCAGCCCGTCAGCGGGGCTGATTGGGCTGCTGCTGGCCTGGCTGGTTCTGGCCAGGTTGCTTGTGCTGGGGGTTGTCCTGCTGCTGCTGTCCCGGGTTTTGCTGGTTCGGGTTCTGCTGCTGCGGGTTGTTTTGCTGCTGCTGTTGCTGGTCGTTTTGCTGAGCCATGGGTATCTCCTTCACATGGTGGTCAAAGAGGCGCGTCAAACGAAGCGCCCGACTGCAGCGCAGATATGCACTGCGCTGGTAACCAGTGTGGGACCAGACATGCGGCTCAGCCGTAGGACCGGCCAGAGCGTGCGCAGCCCCATGTTGCGATACCGCAGGTAGGCCAGCCGCCGGGTGTCCGACGGACATTTCGCACAGGGGCAACGAAGGACCAGGGCAGGTCACGACCTGCGCCCTGCTGCCCCCGGCCCTCTGCCTCACTCCACCGTCACGCTCTTGGCCAGGTTGCGCGGCTTGTCCACGTCGGTGCCGCGTGCGCAGGCCGTGTGGTAGGCCAGCAGCTGCAGCGGGACCACGTGCAGGATGGGGCTCAGGGCGCCGTAGTTCTCGGGCATGCGGATGACGTGCATGCCTTCACTGCTTTCGATGTTGGTCTTGGCATCGGCCAGCACGTAGAGCACGCCGCCGCGCGCGCGCACTTCCTGCATGTTGCTCTTGAGCTTTTCCAGCAGCTCGTCGTTGGGCGCGACCGTGACCACGGGCATGGCGCTGTCCACCAGGGCCAGCGGGCCGTGCTTGAGCTCGCCCGCCGGATAGGCCTCGGCGTGGATGTAGCTGATTTCCTTGAGCTTGAGCGCGCCTTCCAGCGCAATCGGGTAGTGGATGCCACGGCCCAGGAAGAGCGCGTTCTCCCGCTTGGCGAAGTCCTCGGACCAGCTGATGACCTGGGGCTCCAGCGCCAGCACCGATTGCAGGGCCACGGGCAGGTGGCGCATGGCGGCCAGGTACTGCTGCTCCTTTTCCTCGCTCAGGCGCCCTTGCGACTGCGCCAGGGCCAGGGTCAGCAGGAACAGGCCGGCCAGCTGGGTGGTGAAGGCCTTGGTGGAGGCCACGCCGATCTCCACGCCGGCGCGCGTGATGTAGGCCAGCTCGCATTCGCGCACCATGGCGCTGGTGGCCACGTTGCAGACGGTCAGCGTGTGCTTCATGCCCAGGCTCTGCGCATGGCGCAGCGCGGCCAGGGTGTCGGCGGTCTCGCCCGACTGGCTGATGGTGACGACCAGGGTCTTGGGATGGGGAACGCTGGTGCGGTAGCGGTACTCGCTGGCCACTTCCACGCTGCAGGGCAGGCCGGCCAGCGCTTCGATCCAGTACTTGGCCGTGCAGCCGCTGTAGTAGCTGGTGCCGCAGGCCAGGATGAGCACGCGGTCGATTTCCTTGAACACGCGCCAGGCCGAGGCGCCGGACTTGCCGTCCGAGCCCGCGCCGTCGAACAGCTCGGGCACGATGGCCTGCACGCCTTCCAGCGTGTCGGCAATGGCGCGCGGCTGCTCGAAGATTTCCTTTTGCATGTAGTGGCGGTAGGGGCCCAGCTCGGCCGCGCCGCTGTGGGCGTGCACGGTGCGCACGGGGCGCTGCTCGGGCGCCAGGCGCTCGCCGCCCTTGCCCACCAGCCAGTAGCGGCCGGGCTGCAGGTCCACGATGTCGCCCTCTTCCAGGTAGACGATCTGGTCGGTCACGCCGGCCAGGGCCATGGCGTCGCTGGCCAGGAAGTGTTCGGCGCCGTCCTGGCCCACGCCCAGGATCAGCGGCGAGCCGGCGCGCGAGCCGACCACGCGCTGCGGTTCGTCCTTGTGCATGACGGCGATGGCGAAGGCACCATGCAGCCGCTGCGTGGCGGCCTGCACGGCCTCGAACAGGTCGCCGCCGTAGAGGCTGTCCACCAGGTGGGCGATGACCTCGGTATCGGTCTGGCTGGCGAAGACATAGCCCTTGGACTGCAGCTCGGCGCGCAGGGCTTCGTAGTTTTCGATGATGCCGTTGTGCACCAGTGCCACGCGGGCCGGCTGGTCGGTGTCGGCCACGGGCGAGACGCCGGGGCCGTGGCTGAAATGCGGATGGGCGTTGCGCACGGCCGGCTCGCCATGCGTGGCCCAGCGGGTATGGGCAATGCCGGTGTGGCCGATGACCTTGTCCTGCTGCACCTGGGCCATGAGTTCGGCCACGCGCGCCGTGGAACGGGCGCGCTGCAGGCCCTGGCTGTGCACGCCCTGGGCGTCCAGCGCCTGCACGGCCACGCCGCAGGAGTCATAGCCGCGATATTCCAGGCGCTGCAGGCCCTGGACGAGGACGGGGACGATATCGCGGAAGGAAACCGCTGCGACGATGCCACACATGGACAAGCTCCTTGTTTCGAGATGACGACGGATGCTACGCAGGTTGAAAAGAAATTTCTCGCCAAATTTCTTTGTCTATTGAACTAATATTTCATCAAAACCAGTGCAAGAAATATTATTTCAATTCACAGAATTCAATGACACAAAATTCCATAGAACTGGACGCCACCGATCTGCGGTTGCTGCAATTGCTGCAGGTCGATGCCAGCCGCAGCAACCAGGCCCTGGCCGCGCTGCTGCAGCTGTCGCCGCCCACCTGCCTGCGCCGCGTGCGGCGATTGCAGGAGACCGGGCTGATCGAGCGGCAGGTGGCCATCCTCCAGCCGGAACGCCTGGCCGCCGCCCTGGGCCACGGGCTGCAGGCCATCGTGGAAGTCTCGCTGGACCGCCAGGACAGTGATTCGCTGGACAGCTTCGAGCGCCGCGCCGTGGCGCTGGAGGCCGTGCAGCAGTGCTGGCGCGTGTCGGCCGGGCCTGATTTCATCCTCGTGGTGGCCGCGCCCGACATGCCGGCCTACCTGGAGTTGAGCCGCGCGCTATTCACGGGCGACGCCAACGTGCGCAATGTCAAGAGTTTTTTCAGCGTCAAGCGCGCCAAGTTTTCCACCGCCATGCCGCTGCCGTCCACAAATCCCGGAACGGCCGCCGAATGAGGCCAGGAGCCTTGATTTTGTGAGTATTTGTGCTCATCAGGAAGCTACGCTGCATCGGGGCCGCGTAGGACAACAGGCCTGCAATGTGTCCCGAACGCCAACTTTGGGCAACGTTAAACTTTAAGGCGTTGCGCACGCACGGGGACAATGATACAAATTGATGCAACAACACTTTCTGACGCGCTAGGCAATCGGCGCGCACTCGGCTCGCACCGCCATGTCCTTGCGCCAGCGCATCCATCGCCGAACCTACCCCTTGCGCGTCTCCAGCATGGCATTGGGCGGCCTCGTCGTGGGCACGGCCATGACCGAGATGGGCGCCAGCCCGGCGGTCTGGGGCTTTGTGCTGGTGAGCGCCCTGGTCTGGCCGCACATCGCCTTTTTGCACGCCCGCCACAGCCGTGACAGCCACCGCGCCGAACACGCCAATCTGCAGATAGACGCGCTGATCATCGGCAGCTGGATTCCCGTGATGCATTTCTGCGCATTGCCCAGCATTGCGCTGCTGGCCATCAGCATTGCCGACCGCAACCACACGGCCACGCGCGACGGCTGGCTGCAATCGCTGGTGGCCACCTTGCTGGCCGCCGCGCTGGTGGCCCTGCTGCTGCGGCCCGTGCCCGACTGGGAGGCCAGCCTGGCCGTGCAGCTGAGCATGCTGCCCCTGCTCCTGCTGCACAGCGTGTTCTCCAGCTGGTCTACGCGCCAGCTGGTGCGCAAGCTGGCGCGCCAGAACGTGAAGCTGCAGGTGCTCAGCCGCATCGACCCGCTGACCACGCTGTACAGCCGGGACTACTGGTGGCAAAAGGCCCGCGCCGCGCTGCGCGACTACCGGCAGACGCAGGCCTCGGCCTGCCTGCTGATCGTGGACATAGACCACTTCAAGCGCATCAACGACAGCTTTGGCCACACCGTGGGCGACGAGGTGCTGCAGGCCATAGGCCTGACCATCCGGCACTGCCTGCGCTCGCACGACGCGGCGGGCCGCTATGGCGGTGACGAGTTCGCCGTGCTGTGCATGCACACCCAGCTGGACGACGCCTATGCGGTGGCGCTGCGCATACGCAACCAGTTGAGCCAGCTGCGCGTGCGCGAGCATCCCCAGCTGCGCGTAAGCGCCAGCATTGGCGTGGCGGCGGCGGACCCGAGCTTTCTGTCGGTCAAGGACTGGATCAATGCGGCCGACAGCGCGCTCTACAGCGCCAAGGATGCCGGGCGCGACCAGGTGATTCCCGCCGCGCCGCTGATGGCCGGCAGCGCGCCTGCCCGAGCGGGAACAGGCTCGGACACAGACCCCGATACTGGCCCCGACACGGGCCCGGACACCAGGGACTCCCACCCCACGCACCAGCCGGACGACACGCTGATCTGACCGCAGGCGCCAGCGGCAGGCGGTCTCAGAGCCCGCGATCGGCGCGCCGCACTTCGCCGCCGGGCCAGTTCAGGCAAACGCAGCAGCCGCCCGCGGGCGTGGCGCGGATGGTGGCCTCGCCGCCGTGGCGGCGCATGACGCCGCGCACCAGGGCCAGGCCCGTGCCCAGGCCGGGGAACTCGGATTCGCGGTGCATGCGCTGGAAGATGCCGAACAGCGCTCCCGCACGCGAGGGATCGAACCCCACGCCGTTGTCCGTCACGCTGAGCGTGATGCCGCCGTCGGCATGGCGCTCCACATCGATGGCAATGCGCGGCTGGTCCACGGGCCGGGTGAACTTGACGGCGTTATCCAGCAGCGCCTCCAGCACCTGGCGCAGCAGGGCCGCGTCGGCACGCACGGCGGGACTTTGCTGCGGCAGGCTCCATTGCAGCCGTGCCGCCGCGCCGCAGGCCGCCCAGCGCGGCTGCGCCAGCACGGCCGTGCGCGCCTGCTCCAGCAGCTCCTGCAAGGCGACGGGCTGCCACTGCATGGGCGTGCGCGCGGCGCGCGACAGGGCCAGCAGGCCGTCGAGCATGCCGCCCATGCGGCGCGCCGACTGGTCCATGGTCTGCAGGAAGCCGCGCGCCTCCTGCAGCTCCTGCGGCGAAGGCGCGGCCTGCGACAGCAGCTCATCGACCAGGGGGCCGAAGGACAGCACATGGCGCAGCGGCGCGCGCAGGTCGTGCGACACCGCATGCAGCCATTCCTGCTGCGCGGCGCGCAGGGCCTGCAGTTCCTGCTCCCGCTGGGCCAGGCGCTCCAGCGCATCCTGCAACGTGCGGGGAGGGCCCTGCAGGTCGGCGGCGGGGTCGGGGGGCGGATGGGGTGCGAAAGGTTCCGTCATGGCATGGACAGGGTCAGGAGATTCGGCAAATCGGCGTACCCCGTACGGGACCCGCCGGCGATGCGGGCCCTCGAGCCCACGTGTCTCGGAAGTCTCAGGACTTGGGCAGTTTGACTGGGCGCTTCCAGCTGGTGATGCTCACCTGCCTGCCCCGCGATACCGTGAGCACGCCGGGCTCGGTGCTCTTGGTGACCGTGGAGCCGCCGCCCACCGTGCCGCCCGCGCCAATGGTGACGGGCGCCACCAGCACGCAGTTGCTGCCGATGTGCACGTCGGCCTCGATCACCGTGCGGTGCTTGTTCACGCCGTCGTAGTTGGCCGTGATGGAGCCGGCGCCGTAGTTGACGCGCTCGCCCACCGTGGCATCGCCCAGGTAGGCCAGGTGGTTGGCCTTGGCACCATCGGCCAGCACGGAGTTCTTGACCTCGACGAAGTTGCCGATGTGCACTTCGCGGCCCAGTTGCGCTCCGGGGCGCAGGCGCGCAAACGGGCCCACCAGGGCGCCCTCGCCCACGCTGACGCCGGCCTTCTCGCCATCGACATGCGTGTACGGATGGAGGACGGCGCCCGCCGCAATCGTGGCGTTGGCAATGCTGCAATAGGCGCCGATGCGCGCACCTTCGCCAATCTCCACATGGCCACTGAAGATGCAGCCCACGTCGATCTCCACATCCTGCCCGCAGGCCAGGCGTGCGGCGCGGCCCGTGCGCGGGTCGTCGCGCAGGTCAAAGCGCGCGGGGTCGGCCAGGCGCACGCCCTGCTCCATCAGCGTGCGGGCCTGGGCGCCCTGGTGGGCGCGCTCCAGCTCGGCCAGTTGCAGCGGGCTGTTGACGCCCGCCACCTGCACCGGGTCGGCAATGCAGTGCGCGACCACGGGCACGCCGTCGGCCACGGCCATGGCGACCACGTCGGTCAGGTAGTACTCGCCCTGGGCGTTGTCATTGGTCAGGCGGGCCAGCCAGCCGGCCAGGTGGCGGGCCGGCACGGCCATGATGCCGCTGTAGATTTCCTGGATGGCGCGCTGGGCGTCATTGGCATCCTTTTGCTCGACGATGCGCTGCACCGTGCCGTCTTCGCCGCGCACGATGCGGCCATATCCCGTGGGATCGGGCAGGCGCACGGTCAGCAGCGCCAGCCGCTGGCCATCGGCCGCATCGACCAGGGCGCGCAGCGTGTCGGCCTGCGTCAGCGGCACATCGCCCGAGAGCACGATGACCATGCCGTCGCCCGCCAGCGCGGGTACGGCCTGCTGCACCGCGTGGCCCGTGCCCAGCTGCGGCTCCTGGCGCACGAACTTCAGCGCCATGGAGCCGCCCTGGCAGGCCGCCGCCATGGCGGGCTCCACCTGGTCCGCGCCGTGGCCCGTGACCACCACGGCCGAGCGCGCGTCCAGCTGCGCCGCCGTGGACAGCACATGGCCCAGCAACGGGCGCCCCGCCAGGCGCTGCAGGACTTTGGGAAGGCGGCTTTTCATGCGCGTGCCCTTGCCCGCGGCCATGATGACGAGATCCAGAGGTGCTGTCATAGGTGATTCATCCAAAACGCCAGAACCTGTGCCGGCAACGCCGCCGATTATCTGCCCGCCAAGGGCTGCGGCCGGTCACACGATTGACGTATGCTGGCGGCGCCATGCCCCATGCCACCACTGCACCCGTTCCCCTGCTGCGCACACGCGCCATCGGAGCCGGCCATCTGCGTGCCTTCCTGGCCGTGGCCCGGCACCTGAATTTCCGCGCGGCCGCCGACGAGCTGTCGCTGACGCAGTCGGCCGTGAGCCGCCAGATCCAGTCGCTGGAGGATGAAGTCGGCGTGCCGCTGTTCCTGCGCCACACGCGCGCCGTGGAGCTGACCGGGGCCGGCGCCCAGCTGCTGCGCTCGGTGGCGCCCGCGCTGGAGCAGATCGACGCCTCGGTGCGCCAGATCCGCCAGACCGTGGGCCGCAAGAGCGTGGCCATCACCACCTGGGCCAGCTTTGCCGCCATGTGGCTGATCCCGCGCCTGGAGTCCTTCCAGCGCGCCTGGCCCGATATCGACATCCGCATCGACACCAGCGACACCGTGATGGACCTGGACACCACCGACGTGGACCTGGCCCTGCGCTACGGCCGTGCGGGCGACGGCTGGCCCCAGGCGCAGCGCCTGTTCGGCGAGCAATTGGCCGTGGTGGCCAGCCCGCGCCTGCTGGCCGGCGGCCCGCCGCTCAGGACGCCGGCCGATGCCGCGCGCTACACGCTGATCGAGACCGGCGACGCCCACCGCATGCCCCAGCTGGAATGGCTGGGCTGGCAGCGCTGGTTCGGCGTGCAGGGCTGCGACCAGCTGCAGCCGCCGCGCTGGCTGTACTTCAACTACGCCCACCAGATCGTGCAGGCCGCACTGGCCGGACAGGGCCTGGCGATTGCGCGGCTGCCGTTGGTGGCCGATGCGCTGGCGGCTGGCGACCTGGTCGAGGTGCTGCCCGCGCACCGGCTGGAATCGCCGCTGGCCTACTGGCTGATCGTGGGCCCGCGCAGCGCCGCACGCCCCGAGGTGGCCGCCTTCTGCCGGTGGCTGCAGGAGCAGGCCGAGGTCACGCGCGAAACCGTCGAATCGCCCCCGGCTTGAAAAATGCCCCCTCACGCGCCCCTTGCTGTGCAAGGTTCGCTGCCCCCCGAGGGGCCGTTTTCACCTTGGGGCGGCCCGGCGATGAAAAAAAAGGACGCGGGCATGCCGGCGTCCTTCATTCCTGCGCAGCCGGGCGCATGGCCCGGCGCGGTCATCAGCCCAGCGTCACGCGCGCAAACTTGCGCTTGCCCACCTGCACCACATAGGTGCCGGCTTCGAGCTTGAGGCCCCGGTCGCTGATGGCCGTGCCGTCCACGCGCACGCCGCCGCCGTCGATCAGGCGGTTGGCCTCGCTGGTCGAAGGCGCCAGGTTGGCCTGCTTGAGCAGGGCACCGATGCCCAGGGGCGCGCCCGACAGGCTGACCTCGTCGATCTGGTCGGGAATGCCGCCCTTGCTGCGGTTGTTGAAATCCTGCTCGGCCGCATCGGCCAGCGCCGCGCTGTGAAAGCGCGCCGTGATTTCCTTGGCCAGCAGCACCTTGGCGTCCTTGGGATTGCGCCCGCCTTCCACCTCGGCCTTGAGCGCGGCGATCTCGGCCAGGCTCTTGAACGACAGCAGGGTGTACCAGTTCCACATCAGCGTGTCCGAGATGCTCAGCACCTTGGCGAACATGGTGTTGGCGTCCTCGGTGATGCCGATGTAGTTGTTCTTGGACTTGGACATCTTGTGCTCGCCGTCCAGGCCCACCAGCAGCGGCATGGTGAGCACGCACTGCGTGTCCTGCCCGTATTCCTGCTGCAGATGGCGGCCCATGAGCAGGTTGAACTTCTGGTCCGTGCCGCCCATCTCCAGGTCGGCGCGCAGCGCCACCGAGTCATAGCCCTGCAGCAGCGGGTAGAGGAACTCGTGCAGGCTGATGGAGCTGCCGTCGGTGAAGCGCTGGTGGAAGTCGTTGCGCTCCATCATGCGGGCCACCGTGTACTTGGCCGACAGCTCGATCATGCCGCGCGCGCCCAGCTTGTCGCACCACTCGCTGTTGTAGCGCACCTCGGTGCGGGCGGGGTCCAGCACCTTGGCGGCCTGGGTGTAGTAGGTCTCGGCGTTGACCTTGATCTGCTCGGCCGTCAGCGGCGGGCGCGTGCTGTTGCGGCCCGAAGGATCGCCGATCAGGGTGGTGAAGTCGCCGATCAGGAAGATCACCTGGTGGCCCAGGTCCTGCAGCTGGCGCATCTTGTTGAGCACCACGGTGTGGCCCAGATGGATGTCGGGCGCCGTCGGGTCCAGGCCCAGCTTGATGCGCAGCGGCACGCCGGTGGCCTCGGAACGGGCCAGCTTTTGCACCCAGTCCGCCTGGGGCAGCAGCTCATCCACGCCGCGCAGGGTGGTTTCAAGCGCTTGGCTTACACCGTCGGTGACCGGGTATGTTGTAACAGCAGATTGATTCATAAGGGTTTTTCGCCAGGCCGCGTAGGACTGCGTCGGTATACTCCGGGGATTTTCCCGCTGCGGCGAATTCTAGACTCCCGCCTATCCGCACCGCAGAGCGCGGACTTGTTGCCCGTCTGGAGAGCGTATCCCGCCGCTGCGATGCTGTCCGGCCCCCGCAGGGCCGGATGCGCGCAACCCAAGGATCTGATGTTGTGAAATATGGCTTGAACCATGCCAGCGGTGCTCTTGTTGCGCGGCTGACCTCCGTGATCCAGCAACACCCCAAGCGTGTCACCGCAGCACTGGCAGCCATCTTGCTCACGGGCGGCGGCGGTGCCTTCGCCGTGGCCAACCTGGGACCCGATCCTGCCGACCTGCCGGTGCGCATGCTCTCCACGCCCGTGGAATCGCTGGCCGAAGGCCAGACCCTGGCCGAGCTGACCGACAGCGTGCAGGGCATGTCCCTGTACCGTTCCGAATACACGCGCGGCAGCGACACGGCCGAAACCCTGCTCCAGCGCCTGGGCGTGGCCGATCCGGCCGCCGCCGCCTTCATGCGCGGCAACGACCAGGTTCGCCAGCATGTGCTGGGCCGCGCCGGCCGCCTGGTGACGGCCGAGACCACGCCTGACCACCAGCTGTCGCAGCTGACCGTGCGCTGGGCGCCCGACGAGGACGGCAGCTTCCGCCGCCTCGTGGTCGAGCGCAAGAACAATGAACTGAGCACCCGCATCGAGACGGGCAAGCTGACGGCCTCGCCCCGCCTGGCCGGCGGCATCATCCGCAGCTCGCTGTTCGCCGCCACCGACGCGGCCTCCATCCCCGACGCCGTGGCCATGCAGATGGCCGACATCTTCCAGGGCGACGTGGACTTCCGCCGCAGCCTGCGCAAGGGCGACCGCTTCTCCGTGGTCTATGAATCGCTGGAAGCCGATGGCGAGCCGCTGCGCGCAGGCCGCGTGCTCAGCGCCGAATTCCACAACAACGGCAAGGTCGTGCAGGCGCTGTGGTTCCAGGACGAGGGCAAGGCCAAGGGCGACTACTACACCATGGACGGCAAGAGCCGCCGCCAGGCCTACCTGACCTCGCCCGTGGAGTTCTCGCGCATCAGCAGCGGCTTTGCCATGCGCATGCACCCCATCCACAAGACCTGGCGCGCCCACCTGGGCACGGACTTCGCCGCTGCCACGGGCACCAAGGTGCGTACCGTGGGCGACGGCACCGTCTCCTTCGCGGGTGTGCAGAACGGCTACGGCAACGTGATCTTCGTGGACCACGCCAACAACCACACCACGGTCTACGCCCACCTGAGCCACATCGGCGTCACGCGCGGCCAGCGCGTGGAACAGGGCGACATCATCGGCAACGTGGGCTCCACGGGCTGGGCCACCGGCCCGCACCTGCACTTCGAGTTCCGCGTCAACGGCGAGCACCGCGATCCCATGACCATCGTCCAGGCCACCGATGCCGCCCGCCCCGTCTCCAAGGCCGGCCGCGCCGCCTTCGACAAGATGGCCGCGCAGATGCGCATCGAGCTGCAGGCATCGAACGAAGCACTGGCCCTGGCCAGCGAACGCTGAGCCACCGCGCTCCCATCCCGCAAAGGCTGCCCTGGCAGCCTTTGTTGTTTCAGGCGCATCCTTTTGTGATCGCGGGCCCCAGGCCGCAGGGCTACCATTGCCGGCATGAACCAGCCCACCCCCTCCCCCATCGCCCACCGCTACTGCATAGGCCTGATGTCCGGCACCTCGCTCGACGGGGTGGACGGCGTGCTTGTGGACTTTGCCGAAGGCACGCAGGTGCTGTGGCATGCCAGCCGGGGGTTCGACGCCGCGCTGCGCGCCGAGCTGCTGGCGCTGAACACCCCCGATGGCCGCGACGAGCTCCACCGCGCGGCGCTGGCGGCCAATGCGCTGGCGCGCAGCTATGCCGAGGTGGTGCGGGAACTGCTGCAGGCCACGGGCATGGCGCCCGCGCAGATCGCCGCCATTGGCGCCCACGGCCAGACCGTGCGCCACCGGCCCCAGATGTTCGACGGCACGGGCTACACGCTGCAGCTCAACAGCCCGGCCCTGCTGGCCGAGCTCAGCGGCGTTGCCGTGGTGGCCGACCTGCGCAGCCGCGACGTGGCCGCAGGCGGCCAGGGCGCGCCGCTGGTGCCCGCCTTCCACCAGGGCGTGTTCGGCCGGCCCGGCGAGACGGTGCTGGTGCTCAACATCGGCGGCATTGCCAACCTCAGCGTGCTGGCGGGCGATGGCACGGTGCTGGGCTTCGACTGCGGCCCCGGCAATGCGCTGATGGACGGCTGGTGCCAGACGCACACCGGCCAGCCCTATGACGACGGCGGCCAATGGGCGGCCACGGGCCAGGTGCTGCCCGCCCTGCTCGACCGCCTGCTGGCCGAGCCTTTCCTGCAGCAGCCGCCCCCCAAGAGCACGGGGCGCGACCTGTTCCACGCGGACTGGCTGGCCGGCCATCTTTCCGCCAGTGCAACCAGCGCCGCCGATGCCCGCCCTGCCGACGTGCAGGCCACGCTCACCGAATTCACGGCCCGCGCCTGCGCCGGTGCCGTGCAGCGCTTCGGGCGTGGCGGCGGCGAGCTGCTGGTCTGCGGCGGAGG
>NZ_LFJT01000045.1:0-53332 GCF_001682645.1 Delftia sp. JD2 | reverse complement strand
TTCTTATCGCGCGATAAGAAAGTAGGTCGGCCGCCGGGCCGAAACCCGGCCTCGAAAAACAACCACCCGGCAGGGACAAATCCAGCGAAAGAATCAAAGCACAAAGAGTCACCGCGAAGTCCGCGTATGACTCACATTGGCATCCACAGTCCCAAACACCGTCACCCCACTGCCACTGGACGCCTGGCTCCCCGAAACATCCCCAGGCACGCCGCCCGCACAGCCAGCCAGCCCCACACTCAAGGCCACCAGCACCATCGCGGCCAGCCCACGCATGCCGTACTTCATCGCAATCTCCTTCATCTCCGGCACAACCGACCGGCACAGCCCATGTTAGCCGCGCCAACCCGCCGCCCCGTGAGCGAAGGTAATCAACCTTCCAGGTAAAGCGCAGCCAGCCGCTCGCGTGCAGCGCTGTCGATGCCCAGCGCATCCCGCAGATACCCCTGCATTCCACCGAAGTCGGCCCGCACCATGTCGGTGGCCGCCGCCAGGTAGGACGCCTGCACGCGCCACAGCACATCCATCACCTCGGCCGGCATGGGAGCGAAGGTGGTGGCGGGGCGCTGGTAGAGCTGGTTGGTCAGCAGGTAGTCCTGCATCACGGTGTCCTCGTCCACGCCCAGCGCGGTGAGCAGCAGGGCGGCGGCCCAGCCCGTGCGGTCCTTGCCGGCCGTGCAGTGGAAGACCAGCGGGTCCTGGCTGTCCAGCAGCAGTTGGAACAGCTGTGCAAAGCGTGGCGCGTAGTCGTGCACGAAGCTGCGGTAGGTGTCCTGCATCAGCTCCTCGGCATGGGCGGCCGTGAGGTCGTTGCCTGCGGCAATCAGGGCGCTGGCGCGCTGCACCACGGTGGGCTCGACGATGAGCGCATGGCGGGCAATGCCCGGCCATTCGTAGGCCAGGTGGGCGCTTTCCATCTTGCCCCGGAAGTCCGCGCTGCGTGCGAGCTTCAGGCCCTGCAGCACGTCCAGGTCCGCTGCGCTGAGGCCCGCCAGGTGGTCTGCACGGAACAGCGTGCGCCAGCGCACGCGCCGGCCATCCAGGCCCGTGTAGCCACCGAGGTCTCGGAAGTTGGAGGCGCCGTCCAGGCGGATGGAGCGCGAGGGCGCCAGGGAGGAAGCAGCGGCGGCAGCCGCTGCCGGGGTGAGCATTTCGGTATCCATGCCCGCTAGATTAGCCCAAGCATGTGTTGCCCCCATGTCAGGCCGGCGACCCGCTGGTGTAGAGCTCAAACACTGCCCTCAAAACTGGCGCGCCCCAAAGCCAGGGACACCGAGGAAGGGCAGCCCCGCACCGAGGGTGTCGTCCCCCTCCCTCGCGGAGCGAGTAAAGAGGGGGAAGGCGCGTAAGCGCCTCAGGGGGTGAGATGTTTCCCCACGATGCCAGCCAGCTCGAACATGTTCACGCTGTCCTTGCCGAAGACGGGGCGCAGCTTGTCGTCGGCGCGGATGACGCGCTTGTCCTTGGGGTCCTGCAGGTTCTGGGCCTTGACGTATTCCCACAGCTTCTTGACCACTTCGGTACGCGCCACCGTGCCTTCGCCGATGACGGCGGCCAGGGCCGCGCTGGGCTGCAGCGTGCCGGCAGCCGGCTTGCGCGCGGTCTTGGTGGCGGTCTTGGTGGCCGTCTTTGCCGTGGTCTTGGCCGCGGCTTTCTTGGCAGGCGCCTTCTTGGCCGGCGCGCTCTTGGCGGCCGCCGTCTTGCGCGGAGGGTACTTGCTGTCGCGCTGCTCGAACTCGAAGTTCACCTTGCCGGCCGCGCCATCCCAGACCAGGAAGGCCTTGAAGCTGCGGCGCGTGCGGTTGGAGACGAACTTGTCCAGCAGGTCGGTCTTGCCGGTCTGCAGCAGCTTTTGCATCTGCTCGCGCTCTATGGGCTGCTGCAGGATGATCTGGCCGCTCTTGAAATCGCAGCTGGGCGTGGCCTGGGCCAGCGTGGGCACGGCCTTGGCGCAGACGTAGTTGCTGCCGTGCTCGAAGACCGGCGCGCCGCACTTGGGGCAGGGGCCCAGCGATTGCTGGCTGGCAAAGTCCACCAGCTCGCCCGTGTCTTCGGAGGCGGCGTCGTCGCCGAAGTCGAACTCGAGCTTGTAGTTGCCGCCTTCCTCATCGTGCACGATGGTGACCTCGGCCACGAAGGGCCAGCCGGCCTTGGAGCGAAAGCCGTCCAGCGGGCCCAGGCGGCGGTCGCGCAGCAGTTGTTCGGCCTCGGCCGTCTCGAAGGTGCGGCCTGCAGGCGACTTGGTGAACGAGAAGCCACAGCCCGCGCCCTGTCCGTCGCTGCCCGTGCAGCCGTAGCGGCGGTAGTTCTCCTTGACCACGCCGCCGCAGTTGGGGCAAGGCGTGGACAGGGTGGCGTAGTCGCCGGGCACGGTGTCCCGGTCGTATTCCTTGGCCTTCTTGACCAGCTTTTCCGTCATGGACTGGATCTGCTGCATGAAGGCATCGCGCGAGAGCTGGCCCTTTTCCATCTGGGCCAGCTTGTACTCCCATTCGCCGGTGAGGTCGGCGCGCGAGAGTTCTTCCACGCCCAGGCCGCGCAGCAGCGTCATGAGCTGGAAGGCCTTGGCGGTGGGAATCAGCTCGCGGCCTTCGCGCAGCATGTACTTTTCGGTCAGCAGGCCTTCGATGATGGCCGCGCGCGTGGCAGGCGTGCCCAGGCCCTTTTCCTGCATGGCCTCGCGCAGCTCGTCGTCCTCGACCTGCTTGCCGGCGCTTTCCATGGCGCCCAGCAGCGTGGCTTCGGAGTAGCGCGCGGGCGGCTTGGTCTTGAGGCCCTTGGGATCGACCTGGCCGGCGCGCGGCTGCTCGCCGGGCTGCACCGCGACCAGGGGCTGGCCCTTGTCGCCGTCCTTGCCGCCTTCGACCTCGTTGGCGGCCTCCTTGCCGTAGATGGCCAGCCAACCGGGCTTGACCAGGATCTTGCCTTCGGTCTTGAAGCTGTGCTGCTCGACCTTGCTGATGCGCGTGGTCACCTGGTGCTCGGCGCTGGGGAAGAACACGGCCATGAAGCGGCGCACGACGAGGTCATAGAGCTTTTGCTCGGCCTCGGACAGGCCGCTGGGCGCCTGCGTGGTCGGGATGATGGCAAAGTGATCCGACACCTTGCTGTTGTCGAAGATGCGCTTGGTCGGGCGCACATAGTTCTCGTCCAGCGCCTGCTGGGCAAAGGGCGCCAGGTGGCGCATGCCGCTGCCGGCCAGCATGGCGAAGGTCTGGTGCGCCACGGGCACGTAGTCCTCGGGCAGGGCACGCGAGTCGGTACGCGGGTAGGTCAGGGCCTTGTGGCGCTCATACAGGCTTTGCGCCAGCGACAGCGTGGTCTTGGCCGAGAAGCCGAACTTGCCGTTGGCCTCGCGCTGCAAACTGGTCAGGTCGAACAGCAGCGGGCTGGCCTGGGACGTGGGCTTGGACTCCTCGGTGACCTGGGCCGGCTTGCCGCGCACGGCGTCGGCAATGGCCTGGGCATCGCGCTGGTTCCAGATGCGGTCGGCGCGCGCTTCGGCGTCTTCGCTCTTCTTCCATTGCGTGTCGAACCACTTGCCCAGGTACTGGCCGGCCTGCGCATCGAAGGCGGCATGCACTTCCCAGTAGTCGCGGCTCACGAACTTGCGGATCTTTTCCTCGCGCTCCACCACCAGGGACAGCGTGGGCGTCTGCACGCGGCCCACGGTGGTCAGGAAGAAGCCGCCATCGCGCGAATTGAAGGCCGTCATGGCGCGCGTGCCGTTGATGCCCACCAGCCAGTCGGCCTCGGAGCGGCTGCGCGCTGCGCTGGCCAGGCCCAGCATCTGCGCGTCACTGCGCAGGTTCTGGAAGCCGTCGCGGATGGCCTGCGGCGTCATGGACTGCAGCCACAGGCGCTTGACCGGCTTGCCCAGGCCCTTGCCGTCGGGCTTGGCGCCTGCGGCGTACTGCTCGATCAGGCGGAAGATCAGCTCACCCTCGCGGCCCGCGTCGCAGGCGTTGATGAGTTCGGTGACATCCTTGCGCTTGGCCAGCTTGACCACGGCATTGAGCCGGCTCTTGGTCTTGTCCACGGGCTTGAGGTCGAAATACGGCGGAATCACCGGCAGGTTGGCAAAACTCCATTTGCCGCGCTTGACGTCGAATTCCTCGGGCGCCTGGATTTCCACCAGGTGGCCCACGGCGCTGGTCACGACGTAGTGCTCGCTCTCGAAGTATTCATCGTGCTTGTCGAATTTGCCCGCCACCGGAGTCAACGCGCGGACGATGTCCTGCGCGACCGAAGGCTTCTCAGCAATCACCAGGGTCTTTGTCATTGTGTGTACTCGTCATTCCCCACAGGACCTGCATGTCGCAGCCTGCGCTTCTACAATCCATGGCTCACGCGTGTACGTACGTGTACGCGCACGCGCATGTGTGCCTATTCAAGTTATCAGAGAAAACATGCCCCGCACAGCTTTGGCCCCTTCCGGCGGCCGCCGTATCCAGACCCGCCGCTCGGGTGTCCATGGCAAGGGCGTCTTCGCCGCGCAGGATCTTGCCGAAGGCGAGGTCCTTGTCGAGTACGTAGGGGAAATCGTCAGCTGGCAGGAAGCCCAGGACCGGCATCCGCACGACCCCAGCCAGCCCAACCATACCTTCTACTTCCACGTGGACGAAGACCGCGTGATCGACGCCAACTACGGCGGCAACTCCTCGCGCTGGATCAACCACAGCTGCGCTCCCAATTGCTACACCGATGAGCGCGATGGCCGGATTTTCATCGTCGCGCTGCGCAACATCGCCGCCGGCGAGGAGCTGAGCTACGACTACGGCCTGATCATCGACGAACCCTACACCAGGAAGCTGAAGGCCGAGTATCCATGCTGGTGCGGCGCGGCCACCTGCCGCGGCACGCTGCTGGCGCCCAAGCGCGGCTGGCGCCCGCCCATGCCCGGCGATGCATTGCCGGCCAGCGCAAAGCCGGCATCGGAACAATCTGAAAAGACAAAGCGGGCCAAAAAGCAGCAGGTCAAAGCGGAAAAGCCTTTGGAAAAGCCCTTGGAAAAGGCCCCCCAAAAGCCAAGGAAAAAATCCCGCACATCCTCCACAAAGGCCGGCGCATGATGGCATCGTCCCCCATTCACTGGCCTGCGGAATCGCTGTGGCAAGCCATCGAGCCGCAACTGCCGGGCTTTTCCGTGGAAATCGTGCCCAGCATCGGCTCGACCAATACCGAGCTGATGGCGCGTGCCCGCGATGGCCGCAACGAACCCGTGCTGCTGGTGACCGAAGTGCAGACCGCCGGCCGGGGCCGGCTGGGCCGCCAGTGGACCAGCGGCGTGGGCGATTCGCTGACCTTCTCGCTGGGCATGCCGCTGGCGCCTGCCGACTGGTCCGGCCTGTCGCTGGCCGTGGGCCTGAGCGTGGCGCAGAGCCTGCAGCCGCAATTGCCCGCCCCGGGCTCGCAGCGCCCGCGCATCGGCCTCAAATGGCCCAACGACCTGTGGATCGACGGCGACCGCAAGCTCGGCGGCATCCTGATCGAGACGGCCAGCTTTGTCGGCAGCGCCGCGCATGAGCCCGGCACGCCGCGCTACGTGGTCGTGGGCATCGGCCTGAATGTGCGCCCCCGCCCCGGCGACGGCATGCGCACGCCCCCGGCCAGCCTGCTGGAGCTGGACGAACGCCTGGACGCACCCACCGCCCTGGCCTGTGTGCTGCCGGGCCTGGTCTCCGACATCCAGACCTTTGCCGCCCAGGGCTTTGCGCCGCTGGTGGAGCGCTTTGCCCAGCGCGACCTGCTGCGTGGCCGCGCCGTCAATCTCAGCGATGGCGAAAGCGGCACGGCCGAGGGCGTGGGCCCCGATGGCGCGCTGCTGGTACGCACGGCGCGCGGCCTGCAGGCCATCACCAGCTCGGAAATCAGCGTGCGCCCGGCTGCTGTAGGCTAGGGCGGGTGACTCATCACTAGGGCCCAAGAAACGACATGCTGCGAATCGCCTTCCTGCTGCTGGTGCTGGCCAATGCCGGCTACTACCTCTGGAACCACGGCCAGCTCCAGGCCCTGGGCCTGGCACCGCCATCCCAGACCGAGCCCGAGCGCCTGGGCCAGCAGGTGCGCCCGGAGGCGCTGAGCCTGCTGAGTGTGGACAACGCGCCGGCCCCCTCCTCGGCCACCCCGGCCACGGCTCCTGCATCCCTTGCGGCTCCTGCGGCACCCGCAGCACCTGCGGCCCCTGCCAGTGGCGAGGAACCCGCCGCACCGGCTCGCCCCGAGAAAGCCGCGGGCCAGCCCACCAGCTGCCTGGTGGCCACGGGCATCGAAGACCGCCATGCCGAGGCGCTGCGCCGCGGCCTCATCGCCCAGGTCGCCAGCGACCAGTGGGACCTGAGCAGCACGCACCAGCCGGGCCGCTGGATGGTCTACATGGGCAAATTCCCCGATGCCGAGTTCCTGGAGCGCAAGCGCGCGGAACTGCGTGCACGCAAGATCGACTTCGACCGCGCAGGCGGCGCACTGGAGCCGGGCCTGTCGCTGGGCCGCTTCTCCTCCGAGGAAGCGGCCACGCGCGAGCTGACCAACGTTGCGCGCCAGGGCGTGCGCACGGCCCGCGTGGTGCAGGAGCGCCCCGACATCACCCTCTACACGCTGCGCCTGCCCCAGGCCACGCCCGCGCTGCGCAGCCAGGTCGAGTCCATGGGCGGCAAGGCCTTCGAGGGCAAGCCGTTCAGGCCCTGCTGAGCCCCGCCAAGGGCACGATGAAAAAAGGCCCGCGATCCTGTGATCGCGGGCCTTTTGCATTTCACTCGCAGGGGCTTCAGAGCGTACGCGGATCGGTGGCCATCAGTTGCTCCACCAGCACCTTCAGGTCGGTGGTCAGGCGCAGGTAGCCGGCCTGGTCGAGATCCAGGGTCTGCTCGTTCATGTAGAGCTTGCGGTTGATCTCGATCTGGATGCTGTGCCGGTGCTCGGCGGGCTTGCCGTAGCGGCGCACCAGCTCCACGCCCTTGTAGGGATGGTTGTAGTCCACGCTGTAGCCGCGCTCGCGCAGGAAGGCGCAGATGCGCTCGGACAGCGCCGGGCTGGCCGTGCTGCCGTCGCGGTCGCCGATGACGAAGTCGGCATGGACCAGGCCCGGGTGCAGCGTGGCATGGCTGGCTGCGACGGAAGGCATGGAGTGGCAGTTGATATGGATGCTGTAGCCATGGCGCGCATGGGCGCCGTCGATGGCGCGCTCCACGGCGGCGTGGTAGGGCTTCCAGCAGCGCTCGATGCGCTGCAGCAGTTCAGCGGCGGGCAGCTGGCGGTCATAGATGGGCACGCCCTCATCGGTGAACTTCCAGATCAGGCCCTTGCCCAGGCGCACCTTCTGCAGCACGACCTGGTCGGTGGTGACGGGCAGCGGCCACTCGCCCTCGATCATGGTGGTGTCGATCTCGGTGGTGTCGCGGTTGGCATCCAGGTAGATGCGCGGGAAATGCGCCTCCACCCAGCTCACGCCCAGGCCCGGCGCAAAGGCGTAGATCTTCTCCACATGCGTGTCCTCGGCCTGGCGCAGCGTGGCCAGCGGCAGGCAGGAGCCGAAGTCCGCCGGGTAGACCGTGCCGCTGTGCGGCGAGTCCAGCACCACGGCACTGGCGCCGGCAACGCTGGTGACCATGGGCAGCGCGGCATCGGCCGCGCCGGAGCCTGCCGCGCCGGGCAGGGATTGCAGGAAGTTCTGACTGATCAGTCGCAGGACGGGATGCATGAGGAAGTGGTCTATCTCGGTTACGCATTGCACCGCTGCGCTGCGGCCAGCCCGCCATGAAACTGGCGCGTCCCAGGCCAGGGACGCCGAGCAAGGGCCGCCCCGCAGCGAGGGCGTCGTCCCCCTCCCGCGAAGCGAGAGAGGGGGAAGGCGCGAAGCGCCTCAGGGGGAGCCTTTAATCCAGCTGGATCTGGGCCGTGGCGGCAATCTTCTTCATCTTGGCGACTTCGCTGGCGATCTGCTTGGTGAAAGCGTCGCTGCTGGTGCCGGAGATGTACAGGCCCTGGGCCGCCATGCGCTTTTGCACGGCCGGGTCCTTGAGCGCGGCCGCGATGGCCTTCTGCACGCGGGCGATCTGCTCGGGCGGCGTGCTCTTGGGGGCCACCAGGCCGAACCACGAAGGATCATTCAGGTCGGCATGGCCGGCTTCGGCGTAGGTCTGCACGTCGGGCAGCACGTCCAGGCGCTCATGCCAGGACACGGCCAGGGCCTTGACCTTGCCGCCCTTGATGTGGGGCAGCGAGGAAGCCACCTGGTCGAAGTACACGGGAACCTGGCCACCGAGCACGTCGTTGATGGCCGGGCCTGCACCGCGGTAGGGAATGTGCTGCATCTCGGTGCCCGTGCTCTTCATGAACTGGGCGCCCCACATGTGGCCGATGGTGCCGTTGCCGGGGGTTGCGAAGCTGACCTTGCCGGGGTTGGCCTTCAGGTACTTCACGAACTCGGCGAAGTTGTTGGCGGGCACCAGCTTGGGGTTGATCACGATCACGCCAGGCGCCTTGACGATCTCGGTCACGCCGACGAAATCGTTGATGGCGTCGTAGGGCAGCTTCTTGAACACGGCAGGGTTCACGCCGTGCGTGGACAGCGTGGCGATGCCGAAGGTCACGCCGTCGGTGGCACGCGCCACTTCGGCCATGCCGATGGAGCCGCCAGCGCCGGCCTTGTTCTCAATCACCACGGCCTGGCCGCCCAGCAGCTTGGGCAGCACGTCCTGCATGTTGCGCGGGACCATGTCGGTGGAGCCACCAGCAGGGAACGGAACGACGATGCGCAGGGGACGGGAGGTGTCCTGGGCGAAGGACATTCCAGGAACGACAGAAGAAGCGGCGATGGAAGCAAGGAAATGACGTCGTTGCATAGAATCTTTCTTACAAACAAGTTCAGATTAAAAGAAATCTGCTCACAAAAAAAGCAAATACTGTGCCTGTTAATATTCCAAACAGGAATACTTTCATCATATCCCTGTCATGAGTTTGCGCCGCCTCAACCCGCCCACGCATCTGCTGCGCGCTTTCTCCACCGTGGTGCGCTTCGGGGGCGTCTCGCGCGCGGCCGAAGCCTTGCACCTGACGCAAAGCGCAGTCAGCAAGCAGATCCAGGAGCTGGAGAAATGGGTGGGCGTGCCGCTGTTCGAACGCGAGCGCAAGCGCTTGAGGCTGACACCCGCGGGCGAGCGCTATGAGCGCGCAGTGCGCGCCCTGCTGGGCCAGCTGGAGGCAGCCACCCTCGAACTCATCACCAGCGATGACAGCCGAGGCGCGCTGCACCTGTCATCGCTGCCGACTTTCGCGGCCAAGTGGCTGATCCCCAGGCTGCCCCAGTTTCAGCAGCGCTATCCACAGATCACGCTGCACTTTGTACCCTACGTACACAGCTACCAATTTGACAGTCCGGGGCTGGACTGCGCAATTTTGTTTGGCGACGGGCACTGGAATGGCGCGCATGCCCACTACCTGGTGGGCCGCCAGGTGGCGCTGATCGCACCGCCACGCGGCGCGGGCCCCGAGGCACGCATCACCACCCCCCAGGACGTGGCGCGCTGCACCCGGCTGCGCCATGTGACCATTCCCGATGCCTGGGCACGCTGGAGCGAGGCCCATGGCGTCAACGGCATCAGCCCCCTTGCGGGCCCGCAGTTCGACCAGTTCCAGACCATCATCCGCGCCGTCATGGCCGGCATGGGCATCGCCCTGGTGCCGCGCTGCCTGGTGCAGGACGAGATCGCGGCCGGCCTGGTGAACGAGCCCCTGCCCCAGCACGGCTACCAGAGCGCACTGGGCTACTGGCTGTGCTATCCGGCCGACCGCGCCAACCACGGCACCCTGGGCATCTTCCGCAACTGGCTGGTGGACCATGCCGCGCAGACGCCGGGACGGATCGCGGTGGCGCCTGTGGCTCCCGGGGAATCTGCGGCAGCCGGGGAAGCCCCGCCACCTATGCCGCAGGCTTGGGCGACGGCGGCGAGCGCAGCGCCGTGAAGCGCACGCTGAAGCGCGCACCCGGCGGCTGCTGGCCAGGATGCGCATCTTCCAGCACCACCTGGGCGCCATGCTGGCGCGCGATCTCCAGCACGATGGGCAGGCCCAGGCCCGAGCCATCGGCCTCCGAGCCCAGCACGCGGTAGAACGGCTGGAATACCAGTTCACGCTCGGCCTCGGGCACGCCGGGTCCAGAATCCTCCACCTGCAGCAACAGGACCTGACCGAAGGGATCGGCCAGCACGCGTACCGTGACCATGCCGGGCCGGCTGCTGCTGGAAGGCGTGTAGTTGATGGCGTTGTCCACGAGGTTGCGAACCAGCTCCGTCAGCAGCGTGGCGTTGCCCTGCAGCCAGACGCCCGTGGCCGATGACTCGGCGCCGTCGTATCCCAGGTCCACATGCTTGTCCATGGCGCGCGGCAGGCAGTCGCGCACCACGTCGGTGACGATGCGCACCAGGTTGCAGGGCTGCATGGCCAGGCCGCGGCCCACGCCGGCGCTCTCGGCGCGCGCCAGCGCCAGCAACTGGTTCACCGTGTGCGTGGCACGGATGCTGGAGCGCGCAATCTGTGCCAGGGACTGCCGCAACTCCTCCGTGCTCACGCCCTCGCGCTGGGCCAGTTCGGCCTGCATGCGCAGCCCGGCCAGCGGTGTCTTGAGCTGGTGGGCCGCGTCGGCCAGAAAGCGCTTTTGCGTGGCCAGCGAATCACCGAGCCGACCCAGCAGGTCGTTGACCGAGTCCACCAGCGGCACGACTTCCAGCGGCACGTCCTTGTGGTTGATGGGCGAGAGGTCCTCGGGCCGGCGCGCGCGGATGCGCTCCTCCAGCCGGTGCAGCGGCTTGATGCCGCGCGCCAGCGCCAGCCACACCAGCAAGGCGGCCAGGGGCAGGATGACGAACTGGGGCAGCATCACGCCCTTGATGATTTCCGTGGCCAGCACGCTGCGCTTTTCGCGCGTCTCGGCCACCTGGACCAGGGCCTGGGGCTCGTCGGGCAGGGGCATGCGCACCCAGACATGAGCCACGCGCAGGTCAATGCCGCGAAACTCCGCATCGCGCAGCTGCACGGCCCCGCCGGTCGGTGCACCGCCGGGCGATAGATCGCCGGATGGCGGATCGTCGGACTCGGGCGGCAGCGGCAGATCGCGCTCGCCGGCCAGGTATTCGCCCTTGACGCCCAGCACCTGGAAATACACGGTGTCCGACTCGTCGGCGCGCAGGATTTCGCTGGCCGATTGCGGCAGGTTGAACAGCACCTTGCCCTGCTGCACCATCACCAGCTGCGCCAGCGCCTGGGCGTTGTACTCCAGCGCACGATCGAACGGCTTGTTGGCAAGGCCCTGGGCCACCAGCCAGGTCAGCGCCAGGCTCACGGGCCACAGCAGCAGCAGCGGCGTGAGCATCCAGTCAAGGATCTCGCCGAACAGTGAGCGCTGTTCACGCTGGAAGATTTTCATCGGCGGGCAGCCCTCACGACGGGTTCACGGCCCCGTGGCATCCGCCACTATGCGCAGGCAAGCCAACCCGGGCCTGACAGCCAGGGCAGCGGCCTCAGGAAGCGATCTTCTCAAGGCAGTAGCCCAGGCCGCGCACGGTGGCGATGCGGATGGGGCCGCGCTCTATCTTCTTGCGCAGGCGGTGGATATAGACCTCGATGGCGTTGTTGCTGACCTCGTCGCCCCATTCGCACAGGCGCTCGACCAACTGATCCTTGCTGACCAGCCGGCCCGCACGCTGCAGCAGCACTTCCAGCAGGCCCAGCTCGCGCGCCGACAGCTCGACCATCTTGCCGTCGATGGTGGCCACGCGGCCGGCCTGGTCGTAGACCAGGGGACCATGCTTGATGGTGCTGCTGGCGCCACCCATGCCGCGCCGCGTGAGCGCGCGCACACGCGCCTCCAGCTCGGACAGCGCAAACGGCTTGGCCATGTAGTCGTCGGCGCCGTAGTCCAGCCCCTGCACGCGCTCTTCCACGCTGTCGGCCGCCGTGAGGATCAGCACCGGCAGCGCATCGCCCCGGCCGCGCAGCTTCTTGAGCACTTCGAGCCCGTGCATCTTGGGCAGGCCCAGGTCCAGGATGAGCAGGTCGAACTCGCTGCTGGTCATCAGCGCGGTATCGGCCTCGCTGCCGTTGGCCACATGGCTGACCACGGCGCCCGAGCCGCGCAGGCTGCGCAGCAGACCATCGGCCAGGACCTGGTCGTCTTCGGCAATCAGAATGCGCATGGGGTTGTCTCCTGAAATACAGACGCGCTCTGGATGTTGGAAATGCGCGTCTTTGATTCCTAGGATTCTAGGATGCGCCCCGCCCCACGGGCAGGGACCTTACCCGAGTGAGCCGCCGCCCGCATAGGCCTCCAGCCCCAGCGCCACCACGGTGGCGATGTCGTCGCCGACTTCCTCGCGGAACTCGGCCTCGGCCTGGGAAACGGCGTCATGGAAGGCCTGCAGCCATGCCAGGCCCGCAGGCGTGAAGCGGATTCGGCGTGCGCGCGCATCGCGCTCGTCGCTTTCGCGCGTGACCAGGCCCCAGGCCTCGCACTGGGCCACCAGGTCGCCCATGGACTGCTTGGTCATGCCAGCGCGCTCGGCCAGGTCGGTGAGCCTGTCGCCAGCCAGTGACAGATGCCGCGTGATGTGGATGTGGGCCGCACCCACCTTGTCGCGCGCCGCAAGATTGGACAGCGCCAGCGGCACCTCCACATCGCGCGCCATGAGCTGCAGCACACGCGCGTCGAACCGCCGCATGGCATGGCCGAGCAGGCGGCCCAGGTGGGTCTGGCGCCAGGCGTCGGCGGGCGGCGTGACGGGGGAAAACTCACTCATGGATGCATTGTGGAGGCAAATCCAACAAGTCAGGAAAACTGACTAAAAACACCCACAAAACAAACCAACAAGCCCATAAACTACTGTTCAAGCATCCAGCCTGAATGCAAATACAGAGCTGAAACCCCAGCCAACCCAGGAGTCCGCATGAACACCGCCGTCACCACCGCCAACAGTGAAAAAGCCAAGGCCCTGCAGGCCGCACTCGCCCAGATCGAAAAGCAGTTCGGCAAGGGCACGATCATGCGCCTGGGTGAAGGCGAAGCCATCCAGGACATCCAGGTCGTCTCCACCGGCTCGCTGGGCCTGGACATCGCCCTGGGCGTTGGCGGCCTGCCCCGTGGCCGCGTGATCGAGATCTACGGCCCTGAATCCTCGGGCAAGACCACGCTGACGCTGCAGGTCATCGCCGAAATGCAAAAGCAGGGCGGCACCTGCGCCTTCATCGACGCCGAGCACGCACTGGACACCAGCTACGCCCAGAAGCTGGGCGTGAACCTCAACGAAGTGCTGATCAGCCAGCCCGATACCGGCGAGCAGGCCCTGGAAATCGTGGACAGCCTGGTGCGCTCGGGTGCCGTGGACATGATCGTCGTGGACTCGGTGGCCGCCCTCACACCCCGGGCCGAAATCGAAGGCGAGATGGGCGACCAGTTGCCCGGCCTGCAGGCCCGCCTGATGAGCCAGGCGCTGCGCAAGCTGACAGCCACCATCAAGAAGACCAACTGCATGGTCATCTTCATCAACCAGATCCGCATGAAGATCGGCGTGATGTTCGGCAGCCCCGAAACCACCACGGGCGGCAATGCGCTGAAGTTCTACGCCTCGGTCCGCCTGGACATCCGCCGCACCGGCACCATCAAGAAGGGCGACGAGGCCATCGGCAACGAGACCAAGGTCAAGGTCGTCAAGAACAAGGTCTCGCCTCCGTTCAAGACCGCCGAGTTCGACATCCTCTTCGGCGAGGGCATCTCGCGCGAAGGTGAAATCCTGGACATGGGCGTCAACGCCAAGATCCTCGACAAGTCGGGCGCCTGGTATGCCTACAACGGCGAGAAGATCGGCCAGGGCCGCGACAACGCCCGCGAATTCCTGCGCGAGAACAGCGGCCTGGCCGTGGAGATCGAGAACAAGGTGCGCGACAGCCTGGGCATCGCCCTGCTGCCCACGGCCGGTGGCGATGCCCCCGAAGCCAAGGCCGCCAAGGCGGGCAAGGCCAAGGCCGACAAGGACGGCGTGATCGAAGCCTGAGCGGCCTGACCCCTCACTGCAGGCGCTGCCGCGCCTGCACACACTGTGTTTGCCATCTTGGCGTAGGCTCACGTCTGCGCCTTTTTTATCGCCGGGACGCCCCAAGGCAAAAAAGCGGCCCCCTTGGGGGGCAGCGGACCTTGCGCAGCAAGGGGAGCGTGGGGGCCTTTTTTATTTGGGACGATTCAGGAGACATTGCCGCATGGGATTCGCCAAGCTGTCGCTCAAGGGCCGGGCGCTCAAGCTGCTGGGCCAGCGCGAACATTCACGGCTGGAGCTGGAACGCAAGCTCGCCCCCCATGTGGAGGAAGGCGAAGACCTGGGCGCCATGCTCGACGCGCTGGAGCAGCGCGGCTTCATCAGTGCCCAGCGCGTGGCCGAGTCCGTGCTGCACCGCAAGGCCGCGCGCTTTGGCACGGCACGCGTGGTGCAGGAGTTGCGCAACAAGGGACTGGACGACGGCCTGGTGCGCGCCGCCGCAGAGCAACTGCGAGCCACCGAACTGCAGCGCGCCCTTTCCGTATGGCGCCAGCGCTTCGGCGCACCACCGGCCACACCGCAGGAACGACTCAAGCAGATGCGTTTCCTGGCTGCGCGCGGTTTTGGTGGAGAAATTGCGAGCAAGGTGCTGCGGGGGCGCAGCGAAGACTGGGACGCAGGAGCAGAGGACGAAGGCTAGTCTGCGCGCCGGGTCGCACCCCAGCACACCAGCGACCCCACGGTCACCAGCACCACGCCCTGCCAGAAGCCCCAGCCCGGCTGCACCTGCAGCCAGGCACTGGCCAGCAATGCAGAGAACACGGGCGTGAAGTACGAGGCGGCAGCCATCACGGCCAAGTGCCCGTGCTGTATGCCGTGCTCCCAGCAGCTGTAGCCCAGGGCGGTGAGCCCGCCCACGGCCAGCAATTGAAGCACCACGGTGCCCGACCACTGCATGCCGCCTTCACCGCCCAGCCACAGCCATTTGATCCACAACGCCAGCGCGGTCCATATCAGGAAAAGGCCCACGGCATTGTGGCCACCGCCCCAGCGCCGCGCAGCCAGCGAATAGCAGGGCCACAGCAGGGCCGCGCCAAAAGCCAGTCCATACGCCAGCGGGTTGGACAGCATGTGGTCCGCCATGCCCCGCAGTTGCAGCGAGTCGCCGCCCAGTACGCGCGTCAGCCCCCACAGGCACAGCAGCACGCCGGGCCACAGCCACCAGCGCGCATGCTGCTGGCGCAGCAGCACGGCCAAAACGATGGTCAGGCTGGGCCACAGGTAATTGATCAGCCCCAGCTCCAGCGCCTGGGCGCGGTCCTGCGCCAGGCCAATCGCCAGCGACAGGCAGATCTCGTAGACCGCAAACAGCAGGCCGCAGCCCCAGAAGTAGGCCGGATGCATGGCCCGCCACTGCGAGGGCCTGGGCAAGCCGCGCACGGCGGCCACGCACAGGGCGCTGACCGTGTAGAGCATGGCGGCGCCGCCCACGGCGCCCAGCGGCTCGGCCACCGAGCGCATCAGGCCCACGGTGCAGCTCCAGCACACCACGGCCAGCAGTCCGATGGCAGTGGCCCGGCCGGCGGCCACGGGGGAGTTGTTCTGCAGGGAAGACACGGCGATGGCTGCGCGCGGCAGATCAGTGCGGCTGCAGCAGCTGGCGCAGCGAGTGGTACAGCGCATCCGAGCCATGCGCGGTGTTGTCCGCATCGAACGAGAACTCGTTGCTGGACTGCGTGCCCGTCGCATCCTCGGGCCGGGCTTCCATGAAGAAGGACAGGAAGCGCGCGCCCTGGCGGCGGTGCATGGTCAGCACTTTCTCCAGCCGCTGTGGCGACAGGGCCACCAGCGGATGGAACTCCGTCACGCCATAGGCCGTGTGGCCATAGCGGCGCAGCATCTGGCCGACCAGCGGGCCGTAGGTATCTTCGCCGTACAGGCTGACACCCAGGGACAGCCCCGGCATGCGCTGCAGGCTGCGCTCCACGGCGTAGCGGTTGGCGTCCCAGCTCGGATTCGCATGGGGGTTGAGCTGGTGGGCAAAGCGAGGAACCCGGCCCAGGCAGCCGTGGCCGATGTGCTCGGAAAAGCCCTGGATGTAGTCGGCCACCTGCTGCTCGCGGAAATCGTTCCAGTCCGTGACCAGCGGGTTGTAGAACAGCGCCAGCCGGTCCTGCGGGCTGTCCACCCAGAATTCCACGCCGTCCGGCAGCTTGCCGAAGTCGGGCAAGGCCTCGGCGGCATGGGGCCTGGGCTCACCCTGGTTGCGGTCCATCACGGCGATCTGGCGCGTGGCCAGCAGGCCCAGGCTGCGTCCACCGGCCTGCAGCACCACGTCGATGCGGTGCAGGCCCTCACCCAGCGCCGGATAGCGGATGTCGGCACGCCAGCCCACATCGGGCGTGAGGAACCCGGGCTTGGCCTGTGCCACGTCCTGGCGGTGCATGTGCACGGGGGCGTGCGAGTAAGGATGCCCGTCCACGAAGACGGCCACGGCCAGCTGCTTTTGCAGCTTCGCATCGGGCGAGTGGACCCAGCCGGACACGGGCACGGTGCCGGCTGCATAGCTGTCGATGTGCTGGAAGAAGTTCTGCAGCGGCTCGCTGCGGATGTTGCGCGACGGCGGCTCGACCGCTTCGAAGCTGTCAAAGCCGGACTTCAGGTGGGCATTGAGCCGTGCGATGTCGCCATAGCGCTGGCGCAGGAATGCATGGAAGCCCGCCACGGAGGCCGGGCTGTAGTCGGTGACCGCATAGCCTTCGGCCGCGAACCCCATGCCGGCCTCGAATCCCGGGAACAGTTGGTGCGTCTCGCCCAGCACGGTGAGGGCGCGCAGCTGGTGCATGGCGGCATCGCCTGCGGCGCACATGCGCTCGGCCAGGGCATCGACGACCAGTTTGCGCACGCGCGTGACTTCGTTGTCTTGCCGCGCGACCGACCACGGGAAGATGCGCGCGCCCAGATAGCTGTCCAGCGGCAGCGGCCCCTTGGGTGTCCACGCAAGATTGGCGGGATCGGCGGCCAGGCGCTCCTCGGCCTTGGAGTGCACCTCGAAATGCGTGGCGAACAGATACAGCACCACGGGCCGGTGCGCCTGCGCCACCGTGCGCACCACGCGGTCCAGCGCCTCGCCCCGGACTTCCCAGGCCTGGCCATTCCACTGCACATAGCGCAGCAGCGGCACGCTGAGCGTATAGCCCAGGTCCAGTTCGCCCTGGGGCCGGCCCAGGCGCTGCAGCGTGGCTTTCACCATTTCTGCAGCCGAGCCCTGCGGCCCCAGGCAACTGGCGGGTATCTGCTGAAATTCCTTGGGAAAATCCTCGCGCAGCCCGTCCTGCACCAGACAGGCCTCCATATTGCCCAGCAGCGGACTCAGCAGCAGGCGCGATGAAGACGGCAATGCAGGCCGCAGCTTCCAGGCAAACACAACGACCAGCAGGCACAGCACGGCCAGGGCCAAGACATGGCCCCAGACCGGACTGCGCCGGCCCGGCAGGGACGCGGACGGTGGCGTGGCCGGGCTCACAGGCGCAGCATGATCTGCAGGTTCTGCACGGCGGCGCCGCTGGCGCCCTTGCCCAGGTTGTCCAAACGGGCGATCAGCACGGCCTGGCGGTACTGCTCATTGGCGAACACGCGCAGCTCCAGCTTGTTGGTGTCCGTCAGCGTGTCGGCGGCCAGCTTCATGTCCTCGGTCGGCGGCAACACCGACACCCATTGCTCCGGCGTGTTGGTGGCCGCGTAGTGGGAGGCCAGCGCATCGTGCAGGTCGGCCGCCTTGGGCGCGCCCGGCAGCAGGTCCAGATGCAGCGGCAACTGCACCAGCATGCCCTGGCGGAAATTGCCCACGGCGGGAATGAACACCGGGCGGCGCGTCAGGCCGGTGTATTGCAGGATCTCGGGAATGTGCTTGTGCGTCAGGCCCAGCGCGTAGGCCTCGTAAGGCGCGGCCGTGCCAGCCTCATAGGCTTCGATCATGCTGCGGCCGCCGCCCGAATAGCCGGACACCGAGGGCAGGCTCAGGCCGTGGTCGGCAGGGATGAGGCCCGCGGCAACCAGCGGGTGCAGCAGCGCGATGGCTCCCGTCGCATAGCAGCCGGGGTTGGACACGCGCTTGGCAGTCTTGACCGCCTCAAGCTGGCCGGCACGCAGCTCTGGAAAGCCATACACCCAGTCGGGCGCCACACGGTGGGCCGTGGATGCATCGATGATCTTGATGGTGCGGCCGGTCTCGGCCTCGATGGAATCGACCATGGCCACGGTCTCGCGCGCGGCATCGTCATGCAGGCAAAGGATGACCAAGTCCACGCCGGCGATCAGCGCACGCTTGGCGGCAGGATCCTTTCGCAGCTCGGGGGCAATGCTGACCAGCTCCACGCCGGACAGATCGACCAGACGCTCACGGATCTGCAGCCCAGTCGTGCCTGCTTCGCCATCGATAAAGACTTTTGCCATCGCTGTATTTCTCCTGCTGCGCGGCCCTCCTGGAGCCGCTGCGGCACCATTGCCGCGTTCCAGCTGCGGATTCTCACCGAAACCGGGTCCCCCTGCGCCCGTTGTCGCAAAACGGTTGGCAGTGGCGATCAAGGGCGCGCTGACATGCGCCTGTTACAAACAGCGGGCAGCGCCGTCTGCAGATCCTCTATAAGACAAAAGAGCTGTGGCGCCTGAAAGAAATGTCGGGAAACCGTCTTTTCCCTGACATATCAATGCATTGCACAGTTCCTGACATGCTGCTTGGCCCGCAGGAAATTGTGGATTCTGCGCATGGGGGCGTGTCGGATGGCGCAGTGCAGCATGGTACATTCGGCGATTGCCAGGTCACTCCGCCTTGAGGCAGCACCCCAGGGCTACCGGGTCAATCCCCCCCTATTTGTTTGAGAGAGACATCATGAAGATTCATGAATACCAAGGCAAGGACATCTTGCGTCAGTTTGGTGTGCCTGTACCTCGCGGTATCCCTGCGTTCACAGTGCAAGAGGCCGTCGAGGCCGCCCAGAAGCTCGGCGGCCCCGTGTGGGTCGTGAAGGCCCAGATCCACGCTGGTGGTCGCGGCAAGGGCGGCGGCGTGAAGGTTGCCAAGAGCATTGACGACGTCAAGGCACTGGCTGGCCAGATCCTGGGTATGCAGCTGGTCACGCACCAGACCGGCCCCGAAGGCCAGAAGGTCCGCCGCCTGTACATCGAAGACGGCGCCGACATCCAGAAGGAATACTACCTGTCGTGCGTGACCGATCGCGGCACGCAGAAGGTGGCCTTCATCGCTTCCAGCGAAGGCGGCATGGACATCGAGGAAGTGGCCCACTCCACTCCCGAGAAGATCATCACCATCTTCGTTGACCCCCTGGTCGGCCTGACCCAGGCCCAGGGCGAAGAACTGGCCAAGGGCATCGGCATGCCTGCCGACTCCACCGCCCAGTTCATCGACATCTGCCAGAAGCTCTACAAGTGCTACATGGACACGGATGCCTCGCTGGTCGAGATCAACCCGCTGAACCGTGACAGCAAGGGCAACGTGGTTGCCCTGGACGCGAAGTTCAACTTCGACGCCAACGCCCTGTTCCGCCTGCCCGAAATCGTGGCCCTGCGCGACCTGGACGAAGAAGATCCCGCTGAAGTCGAAGCCTCCAAGTTCGATCTGGCCTACATCTCGCTGGACGGCAACATCGGCTGCCTGGTCAACGGTGCAGGTCTGGCCATGGCCACCATGGACACCATCAAGCTGTTCGGCGGCGAGCCGGCCAACTTCCTGGACGTGGGCGGCGGCGCCACCCCCGAGAAGGTCACCGAAGCCTTCAAGATCATGCTCAAGAACCCCAAGGTCGAAGGCATTCTGGTCAACATCTTCGGCGGCATCATGAAGTGCGACACCATCGCCACCGGCGTGATCACTGCCTGCAAGGCCGTGAACCTGCAAGTGCCCCTGGTCGTGCGCATGAAGGGCACGAACGAAGAACTGGGCAAGAAGATGCTGGCCGAGTCCGGCCTGCCCATCATCAGCGCCGACACGATGGCCGAAGCGGCCACCAAGATCGTCGAAGCCGTCAAGTAAGCAGGCCCGGAGAAAACACCATGTCGATCTACATCAACAAAGACACCAAGGTCATCACCCAAGGCATCACGGGCAAGACGGGCCAGTTCCACACTGAAAAGTGCATTGAATACGCGAACGGCAAGAACTGCTTCGTGGCCGGTGTGAACCCCAAGAAGGCCGGCGAAAAGATCTTCGACGTGCCAATCTACGCCTCCGTCAAGGAAGCCGCGCAAGGCACGGGCGCCACGGTCTCCGTGATCTACGTTCCCCCTGCAGGCGCTGCCGCCGCGATCTGGGAAGCCGTGGAAGCCGACCTGGACCTGGCCATCTGCATCACCGAAGGCATCCCCGTCCGTGACATGCTGGAAGTGCGCAACAAGATGCGCGCCAAGGAAGCCGCAGGCGGCAAGCGCACCCTGCTGCTGGGCCCCAACTGCCCCGGCCTGATCACGCCCGACGAGATCAAGATCGGCATCATGCCCGGCCACATCCACAAGAAGGGCCGCATTGGCGTGGTCAGCCGCTCCGGCACGCTGACCTATGAAGCCGTGGCACAGCTGACCGAACTGGGCATTGGCCAGTCGTCGGCCGTGGGCATCGGCGGTGACCCGATCAACGGTCTCAAGCACATCGACGTGATGAAGGCCTTCAACGACGATCCCGACACCGACGCCGTCATCATGATCGGCGAAATCGGCGGTCCCGACGAAGCCGAAGCTGCCCGCTGGTGCAAGGACAACATGAAGAAGCCGATCGTCGGCTTCATCGCTGGTGTCACCGCCCCTCCCGGCAAGCGCATGGGCCACGCCGGCGCGCTGATCTCCGGCGGCGCCGACACGGCCGACGCCAAGCTGGCCATCATGGAAGAGTGCGGTTTCATCATCACCCGCAATCCTTCCGAAATGGGTCGCCTGCTCAAGGGCCTGATCTAAGCGGCACCGGTTCTGCGTGACATCCTGGGGTTCGCCCCAGGAAAAAATTACGCAGAATTACGAATCGGTAAGGCGGCAAGTCCGCCCTACACTGACGACTCCAAAAAAGAAAAAGCGCCAGAGGCCACCGCCCTGGCGCTTTTCAACTCATAACAGTGGAGAAACCATGGAATACCTGCAAAGCGCCGATTTCTGGATCGGCCTGTTGAAGATCGTCTGGATCAACATCATTCTGTCTGGCGACAACGCAGTCGTCATCGCCCTCGCAGCACGCTCGCTGCCCCCTGCACAGCAAAAGAAGGCCGTCATGTTCGGCTCCGGCGCCGCCGTGGTGCTGCGGATCATCCTGACCGTGGTCGCGGCCAAGCTGCTGGAGCTGTCGTTCCTGCAGATCGTGGGCGGCTGCCTGCTGCTGTGGATCGGCCTGCAACTGCTGACCGGCGAAGAAGATGATGAAGGCGAATCCAAAGGACACGGCAGCATGATGGTCGCCATCCGCACCATCCTGATCGCCGACCTGGTGATGAGCCTGGACAACGTGATCGCCGTGGCCGCCACGGCGCAGGGCAACATGGTCCTGCTGATCCTGGGCCTGGCCATCAGCATCCCGCTGGTGATCTTCGGCTCCACGCTGATGATCAAGCTCATGGAGCGCTTCCCCGTCATCATCACGCTGGGCGCTGCCCTGATCGGCTGGGTCGGTGGAGAAACCATCGTCAACGACCGCCTGCTGCACGACTACGCCATCAGCCATCCCTGGCTGCACTACGTGGCGGCTGCCGCCGGTGCCGTGCTGGTCGTCGGCATTGGCAAGCTCCTGCAGTCGCGTTCCGGCGCCAAGCACGCGGCGCAGGCCTGATCCTGCCGCAGGCGGCGGCCCCTCGCCGCCTCCACAACGCACTGCCTAGGCAGTGCGTTTTTGCTTTGTGAGGGTCCGTTCTTGATGTGGCGTCAAGCTGACGAGCCGCTGCGCCGGCCCATTCTTGGCACTTGGGGGCACTGTTTTCAATTACGCTGTGCACCGGCTTCACCATTGCATCTGCACAGGGACTGATGGCAACACTGCCGCGCCCGCCCTTCGCCACCATGCCCAGCGCACCCAAGACCCCGGACCAGCCCTGCCGACAGGCAGTCCCTGCGCAACACTGCGCCATGGTTGCGCGCACCGATGTGGGCCGGCGCCGTGACAACAACGAGGATGCGGTCACCATCCACCCCAGCGCCCAGCCCTGGCCCATTGCGGTGCTGGCCGATGGCATGGGCGGCTACAACGCCGGCGAAGTCGCCAGCGCCATGGCCATCAGCCTGGTCTCCGTGGCTCTGCAAAGCGTAGCCACCGAGGCGCCTGCAGCCAACACTCCACAAGCCCGCCAGCAATTGCAGCAGTCACTGGCCAATGCCTTGAACCTGGCCAACGCCGCCATTCTTACGGCTGCCCGGGAAACACCGGGCTGCCGCGGCATGGGCACCACCATCATTGCCGCAGCCCTGCTGCCAGGTCTGCTGATGCTCGCCCACCTTGGCGACTCGCGGGCCTACGGCTGGCGCGAGGGTCAACTGCTGCGCCTGACCCGGGACCACACCTGGCTACAGGAAGAAATCGACGCAGGCCGCATCCAGGACCACGAAGCCCGGCAATCCGGCCTGGGCCACCTGCTCACCCAGGCCCTGGGCGTCACGCCGGACGTCACGCCCGATTTCAATGAATGGCCGCTGCAACCCGGCGACCGCATCCTGCTGTGCTCCGACGGCCTCACCGACATGCTCGATGACCAGGCCATCGCCGCCCTGTTCACCCAATCCAGCCCCCTGCCCGTCTTGCTGACCTCGCTGCTCGCCGCCGCCAATGAAGCCGGCGGAAACGACAACATCAGCGCAGCGCTGATCGAGATACAGGCCAGCCCGCCCCCTACAGCCAGCACTTCCCTCGATTGAGCCCCACACAGCGATCGACGGCAGATCCCAACCGATGGACGCGCTTGCCTGCACCGCCCTTGCAGGTTCCAATTGTTAAAAATGATTGCAAATCCAACAATCAGGAAAAGACAATCCATAGTCTGTATCAAATACGATGGCAGACCTCTGCGCGCGCAGGCCGCAGACATAATATTTAGATACACCCCAGCTCCGGATCGCCCAGTGGATGGTGCAAGCCGGGCATAACAAAGGAACTTTGAGCATGCCGACCCTGGTCATCTCCATCGACGGCGCCGTCATCAAGGAAGTGCAGCTGGCCAAGGAGCGCACCACGCTGGGACGCCGCCCCTACAACGACATCGTGATCGACAACCTTGCCGTCAGCGGCGAGCACGCCGTTCTCAGCATCGTCGACGGCACCGTCATCATCGAAGATCTGCGCAGCACCAACGGCACCTATGTCAACGGCCAGCCCATACTGCGCCAGACACTGAACCACGGCGACCTGCTGGACATCGGCAAGTACAAGATCCGTTTCGTGCAGCAGCAGGTCAGCGCCTCCTCGCGCTCGGCACTGGCGGCCATTGCCGCAGCAGTGGAGGCAACCCGCCCAGCCCCCTTGGCGGAAGACCTGCCATCGCAGTTCAGCACCCAGACGCCCTCAGGCTTCGACCACACACTGCCGCCTTCGATGGCTGGCTTGGCCACGCGCCAGGCTGCCATCCGCATGCTCAACGGCAACGCCGCTGGCCGCGAAGTCCCGTTGGTCAAAGTCGTCACCACCCTGGGCAAGCCCGGCGTGGCCGTCGCCTCCATCACCCAGAAGCACCACGGCTTCGTGCTGGCCCAGCTGGAAGGCGACTCCCCCAGCCTCAAGCTCAACGGCCAGGAAATCGGCCGCCGTGCCATGCCGCTGCAACATGGCGACACGGTGGAACTGGCAGGTACGCAGATGCAGTTCCTGGTGGCATAAAGGACCCTCTTGGTCCACTGACAAGGTTCGCTGTTGCTTCGTTGGCAAGCGCACCATCCTTGACAAAAATGTCACGCAAAATTGGATCGATTTGTCAGAGAATGTCGATCAACCGTGTAATTTGCAACCAAACAATACGCATGCGCGAACCTTGACCTCAAGGCGCGACTGGCACGGCTCTTGCTCAATAGAGCATGCAATCAACCCCCTATGAGGAGAAGTTCATGAAGCGTTCCATCCAGCAAGGTTTTACCTTGATCGAACTGATGATCGTTGTGGCGATCATCGGCATCTTGGCAGCCGTTGCGCTGCCGGCTTATCAGGATTACACGGTGCGTTCGCGTATCACTGAAGGTTTCAATCTCGCCCAACCGGCTCGCCAGATGCTTGCGACTGATGGCGCCACCAGCTTGGCTGACTATGCCACGGTTGTCGATACTTGGAACAAGCAAGCTGGCGAGTCTGGCGCAAACTCCAAGTTTGTTAACTCAGTCTGGTTCAGTGCTGACGGCGCTACCGCGCTGAAGGGCAGCGCAGCAACAGGTGCAGCAACAGATCACCTTCTGATCACTTACAACGCAACGACTGTTGGTAGCCTGGGCACCAAGAACGTGATTCAACTTTTCCCCCGTATGCGCACCAAGAAGACTGGCGACGCCGCTGTTGCCTTGGCTGATGCATGGAAAGATGGTGAAACTGGTTCCATTGATTGGGCTTGCGTGAGCGAGACAGCCGCTACTGCCAACAACAAGGATCGTCTCATGGGTGTGACCTTCGCGCCTATCAAAACTGCTGTTCTGGCAAAGTATGCCCCGGCAGAGTGCCGTTAATATCGAGTCTCGATATTAAGCCTAAAAAAGGAGCGCTATGCGCTCCTTTTTATTTATATGCCACACAATTAGAAAATGACTCTATTTCTCAGGAGGCCAGCCGCTTTTCGTGCGGCTTCATTGCATTTTTTAGCCAGCATGGCGGTCGCCACTGTTGTGACTGGCCTAGTGTTGTGGCTGTGGTTTCCCTACCCCTATAAAGAATTGGCCGGTGGCCGAGATCTGCTCTGGTTAATCATTGGCGTGGATGTGATTTGTGGCCCCCTATTAACTGTAATAATTTTCAATCCTCAAAAATCCAGGCGTGAATTGATGCTGGACCTAGGATTGGTTTCGCTTATCCAGTTGGCCGCGCTGACATATGGGCTGCATACCCTCAGCCAAGCCCGCCCCGTGTACCTCGTATTTGAGGTCGACCGTTTCCGGGTGGTCACCGTTGCTGACGTAGACAACAAAACCTTGCACCCGGAGCAAGGCGGCCTGCATGCTCTGCCTTGGACAGGCCCACTCATTATCGGCACACGAGCGCCCCGTGACAGCGAGGAGTACATCGACAGTCTGAACATGTCTCTAGGCGGCCTTGATCCGTCAATGCGCCCGGACTGGTGGCAGCCTTACGAAAAAAACAGACCAGACGCGCTGAAAAGGGCTCAGAAGCTGGAGACGCTGCGCAGCAAGCGCCCCAGTCAACAGACATTGATCGACAAAGCCGTGCGCGATAGCGGGATTTCTGAAACTGCACTCGCATGGCTGCCTGTCACCAGCTTCCTCAGCACTGGCTGGGTGGCCTTGATAGACAATCAAACCGCCGAAGTAAAAGCCTTTGCCCCTATCGACGGATTCTGAAAACGCCTGAAATAAAAGGCCGATTAGTTACGCCACAAAACTCCCCGACTTCCCCCCCCGCTTCTCCACCACCCTCATTCCCTCCATCACCATCAACTTGTCCACTGCCTTGCACATGTCATAGACCGTAAGCAGGGCAACCTGCACTGCGGTGAGGGCCTCCATCTCGACCCCGGTAGGCCCCACCGTTTCCACGGTTGCAAGACAACGGACAGCGGACACATCTGGCAATAGGTCAAACTCCACAGCCACCCGCGTCAACGCCAGCGGATGGCACAGCGGAATCAAGTCACTGGTCTTCTTGGCCGCCATGATGCCAGCAATGCGTGCAATACCCAGCACGTCGCCCTTCTTGGCGGTACCGCTCTGGATGATGGCCAGGGTGGCAGGCTGCATGACGATGCGGCCTTCGGCGACCGCGATGCGGTGGGTTGCCGGCTTGGCGCCGACGTCGACCATGTGGGCCTGGCCCTGGGCGTCGAAATGGGTGAGGGAAGACATGGCAACTCCAAAAAATGCACGGGCCGGTCTACGGCAGTCCTGACACGCTGGTCAGTCCTGCCGTGAACGTTCGGCGAACCGAGGCATCATAGTGGGGTGTTTCACCGCCCCGTGCCTATGCACGGGCCCGGCCCCTTGGTTCTTACCTGCCCATGCGCCCATCACGCCTGAAGACATGTATCGCCGTCGGCCTGCAGTTGCTGGCGGCCTCTCTCACCATCGCAACGCATACACCGGCACAGGCCCAATTGCGCCTGCCCACGCTGGGCGATGGCGCGGCCACGACGACCAGTGACGAGCGGCGCCTGGGTGACCGCATCATCCGCTCGCTGTACCGCGATCCGGACTACATCGACGATGCGGTACTGCAGGAATATGTGGAAGGCATCTGGCAGCACTTGGTCGATGCGGCACGCACGCGCGGCGAGCTGTCGGATGAGCTGGAAGAGCGCTTTGCCTGGGAGATCCTGCTGGGGCGGGACCGATCGGTCAACGCCTTTGCGCTGCCCGGCGGCTATCTGGGGGTTCACCTGGGCCTGATCGGCGTGGTGAGCACACGCGACGAGCTCGCATCGGTGCTGGCACACGAGCTGAGCCACGTCACGCAGCGCCATATTGCGCGACTCATTGCCCAGCAGGGCAAGCAGACGCCGCTGATGATCGGCTCGATGATTCTGGGCGCCCTGGCCGCCAGCCGCAGCCCCGATGCCGCCATGGCCATGATGATGGGCGGCCAGGCGCTGGCCGTGCAGAACCAGTTGAATTTTTCGCGCGACATGGAGCGCGAGGCCGACCGCATGGGCTACGGGCTGATGGCGCCGGCAGGTTTCGCGCCGCAGGGCTTTGTGACCATGTTCGACAAGCTGCAGCAGGCCAACCGCCTGAATGACAACGGCAGCTGGCCCTATCTGCGCAGCCATCCGCTGACCACGGAACGCATGGCCGACATGCATTCGCGCCTGCCGCGTGGCGTTGCGCCTGCGCCAGCACCATCCCTGGAACACGTGATGATGGCCGCACGGGCCCGCGTGCTGTCGCGCCCCGGCGTGGATGTGCTGCGCCAGTGGGCCGAGCAGCCGCGCTCCACCAGCTTTGGCAGCCAAACCCAAACCCAGCAGGTGGCGCAGCTATATGCCGCCACGCTGAGCGCCGTGCAATTGCGCGATTGGGCCGAGGCGCGGGAAATGTCCGGGCGCCTTCAAGTGGCAACCGCCGCAGATGCCAGTGCCCAGCGGCAGGCCAGGCTGCTGCAGGCCGAACTGGAGCTGACGGCCGGCAAGCCCGGTGCCGCGTTGCAGGCGTTGCCACCGCTCTACCTGCCGGCAGCTGCGCCTGCCCAAGCCAATCCCACGGAATCCATCCCCGCCAAGACAACGGAGAGCGGCCCCAGCCTGGCCACCGTCAATGTGGTCGAAAACCGCGCCGTGCGCAGGCCGGAATTGCTGATGCGCACACAGATCCTGCTGCGCGAGCAAGGCGCCGCCAGCATGGCGGGCCCGCTGCAGACCTGGGTGACGGACCACCCGCGTGATGCCAGCGCCTGGCAGTTGCTGGCCCAGGTGCAGCGCGCCCAGGGCCAGGAGTTGCGCGCGCTGCGCGCCGAGGCCGAGGCCCAGGTCGCGCACTACGACTACGCGGCGGCAGTCGACCGTTTCAAGGCCGCGCAGGACCTGGCCCGCAAGGGCGGGCCCAAGGTGGATTTCATTGAAGCCTCCATCGTGGACACGCGGCTGCGTGCCGTGGAGGAGCTGCTAAGGGAACAGGCGCGCGAGAAGTGATTCGATGGCCAGGCCCAGCAGCGAGTAGATGAGCGCGCCCAGCATGGCCGCCCAGAAGCCCGCGACGTGAAATCCGCTGAGCAGGCCCGAGGCTGCCCAGAACATCAGTCCGTTGACCACGAAGAGAAACAGCCCGACCGTCACGATGGTCACTGGCAGCGTCAGCACCACGAGGATGGGGCGCAGCACCGCATTGAGCAGGCCGATGACCAGCGCCGCGATCATGGCCGAACTGAAGCTGTTGACCTGCACGCCACCGTAGAGATAGGCCACGACCAGCAGGGCACCGGCGCTGAGCAGCCATTTGATCAGGATTTTCATGCGGGCAGCATAGCAGCAGCCGGCAGATCCAGGTTGAGGCGGCGCACTGGAAACCGTGGACCGGAGAACCCCATGAAAAACGGCATCCCTTTTTCCGGGATGCCGTCCTGAAAGTGATCGCCTGACCAGAGCGGTCAGGCAGGCGACAGCCGCTAGATCATCGCTTCCTCGAACACCAGGCCCATCAGCGCGCCGATGGCCGCCAGCGTTCCCGGAAGATTCCAGCGCCGGCCCAGCGGGGCGGCAGGCGCCACGGCGGGAGCCGTGGCTTCCTGCTTGGGGCGGCGTGCATCGACGATCTGGGCAGTGCCGTGCTCCTGCTGGAGCTGGGCCACCAGTTCGGCCAGCGGGCCCTTGGCCAGCACTGGCGTGATCCTGCCAGCGCTGTCACCGAACACCGGCAGCAATTGGGCGAACAGCTTGTCCGCCCACTTGCCGCGCCAGCTTTCGCGCGCGCTGTGGCTCACCCATTTGCTGACCCGGTGGGTAATGCGCGGCGCGCAGGCCACCAGCAGCCAGTGCGAGGACTGGGCCTGCGGCGAGGCGGCCAGGGCCTGTACCAGAGGCAGAGCGTAGGAAGCGTCATCCACGTAGACGATGATGGGGTTCAAAGCAAGTCCTTGTCGAACTGGGTTTGCGGGAGTGGGAGAGGCAGGCGGCCGGGGCCGCCCTTGCCATGGATTGTCGCGAATCGGCGCGGGCGGCCCATCGGGCCAACCCGGCGCCCACCTCAACTTTTCAGCGGATCAGGCTCCGTGGGCGCCGGCCTTGGGAGCAGGACGGCGCGAAGCGATGTACTTGCCCAGTGCCAGCACCAGCAGGGCTCCGAACACGCTGGCACCGTACTTGAGCATGTCGGTCTGGGGCAGCTTGACCATCCAGTCCCACTTCTCCGTATTGGCGAAGACGGGGTCGGTGACCAGCATGCCGCCGGCAATCCAGCCCAGCAGCATGCCGCCGGCCACGATGATGATGGGGAAGCGCTCCATCAGCTTGATCACGAGCTGCGAGCCCCAGACGATGATGGGGATGGAGATCAACAGGCCCAGCACGACCAGCAGCATCTGGTGCTCGCCCGAGCTCTGGGCAGCGCCGGCGATGGCGATCACGTTGTCCACGCTCATCACCAGGTCGGCAACGATGATGGTCTTGATGGCGGCCAGCAGCTTGTCGCTGCCCTGGATGTTGTCGTGGCCGTCTTCATCAGGAGCAATCAGCTTGATGCCGATCCACACCAGCAGCAGTGCGCCGACGAACTTCAGGAAGGGCAGCGCCAGCAATGTCATCGCGAAGGCGATCAGGATGACGCGCAGGATGATGGCACCCGCCGTGCCCCAGATGATGCCCTTCTTGCGTTGCTCGGGCGGCAGCTTGCGGCAGGCCAGCGCGATCACGACCGCGTTGTCGCCGCCCAGCAGGATGTCGATGATGATGATTTGGCCCAGGGCCACCCAGAACGGGGCGTGAGTCAGAAAGTCCAAGTCCATAAGGTCCTCGCTGTTGAGTAAGGCCGGCGAGAACTCCTCCCTCCTGGAGAAACACCCACCGGCACAGAAAGACCGATGCAACGCCGCAGCGCCTACCCGGGCAAGGACATGCCTGGCTCAGGGGAGAACACATTGATCGACCGTCATCAGGTCCATCAAAGGTCTTGCTCGGCTGCGGTATGCACCGCAACCCGGAAGGCCGGAAGCTTGCGCTTCGTATTGACGACCATTCCGATGCCGGCACCGTGGCTTTGCAAAAACCACCCCCGCCGGCAGAGAGCTACTCCCCTTCGAACCTGTGGATTGCAACACAAAGCCGCCACGGCACGCAAGTGAAAAAACCCTTCATTTCCACGGGAAGCACAAGTCGCGCATCCCCCAGACCATTTATCTGCCTACCTCAAACGCTTCACTATCCATAGCAACCCTTGAGCCAACGGAGTGTTGCAGCCATGCCCGGCCGTGCGCGGGCAGGCGTCTTATCATCGCTGTCCCTTGCCCCTGACCGTCCATGACCGCACTGCACATCACCGACATCGAAGCCGCCATCAACTACTGGCGCGAGCGCCATCCGTCCCCGGACGGCGTGCTGCTGCAGCCCGAAGTACGGGCCCTGGCCGAGGTGTACGCGCTGATGATCTTCTGGCATGAGAGCGAAGTACAGGTTGAGGGCTTTCCCTCGCACGCCATGGCGGCCTGGCTGGCCTGGTACGACACCACGCCCGATACGCCATGCATTGCCATCTGCTCCACCAGCCAGGGCGACGAAAGATGCAAGGGCTGCGGCCGCAGCTTTGACGAAGTGCAGCTGTGGACCGCGATGGAACCGGCACAAAAGCGGATGGTCTGGCGCAGGATCACGGCAGAGGGCGACTCCTGGCGTTTCACCCGCTATGCAGAGCGTGCGGCCGAGCGCACGGACACATCGCGTGACTCTGGCTGATTGCTGGTTGATTGCCGGCTGATCTGCCGGATACCGCACCGGACCAGTGCGATGTTGCAGACGGCCTAACATCGGCCGCCATGCTGCAGACCGCCGCTTACCGCCACAGCCACCTCTGCCTCCGCCTTTGCTTGCGCCTCACGGCACGTGATGCGGGCGAGACGCGCGTGCCGGCCGGCAAGGCCTGGCCCGCCACGGCCACGCGCCTGCGCGAGCGTGACGCAGCACGGCTGAACATCGGCCCCCGACAGGCCGCACGGTCTTGATGCGCTGCCCTGCGCGGAACCGGGCAGCGTCGCTTCACTGAATCCGCTCTTCTTGCGCCGCCTTCATCCTGAAGCCTGAAGGCGGTTGGATTTTCACGCGTCTGCCCGGCCTCAATGCCAACCGACGAAGCGAGCCCTGCCGTGACCTGTCTAGCCCTTGCCCCAGCCGGGCATTCTTTTGCCGCCCCCTCTTTTTCCACGCTCTTGGGCCAGCTGCGCCAGCTGCGCCATCTGAGCGATACCGTGGCGCATCGCGCCCTGCCCCGCTGCGCGCCACGCCACGTCACCGAACTGCGCATCGACGTGATGCAGCCGCTGGTGGAGGGCGAGCTCGAAGCCATTCACGAGCGCCTGTACCAGCCCGGCAACAAGCTCCATGGCCTGGAGCGCCGCCCGTTGCACGACCCGCAGTTCCAGCTGCACTGGCGTGAAGCCGACGGCGAATGGTTTGCCTACGTGGAGGACATGGAGCGGCGCTGCCTGGCCGGCTACACGGTGTTCAATCGCCTGGTCGAGGTGGACAAGCGCACCGACCGCCGCGTGCGCTCGCCGCATTCGCGCTTTGCGCCGCATTACCAGCGGCGCGGCATTGCCAGCGCTGTGTATCGCAGCGTGCTGGACAAAGGCACCTGCCTGGTCAGCGGCGCACGCCAGTCACCGGGCGCCCACGGACTGTGGAACCATCTGGCGCGAAGCTATGACGGCCGATATGTGGGCATTGCGGACAGCAAGTCGCTCATCCATCTGGGCCGCAATGTGCCGGACGATGTCATGGACCGCCTGTCCACGCGCCGCATGCTGCTGGGCGCGGGCTGGACCGTGGAGTCCTTCGCCCAGGCCGTCCGGATGCAGTAGCCGGGTTGAGACGGGGACCTTGAGCGGGAGCCCGTTTACTTCCAGCGCAGCGGCTCGATGAAGACCGTGCCCAGGTTGCTGCTGAGCGTCAGCGCGCCTTCCTGGATGGTGGCCTGAAGCTGCATGCTGCGCTCGGCCAGCTCCGCCAGGGATTGGGATGTTTCAGAGGGAATGCGCCAGACCTGCAGCTTGTTCAGCCGCGCCAGCTTGCCCTCCAGGCCCTTCCACCAGACCTCGGCCGCATGGTGGAAGGCGTAGAGCACCACCGCATCGGATTTGTTGCAGGCCTTGGCGATGGGCTTTTCCTCGGGCTGGCCGACCTCGATCCACAGGCGCTTGGCGCCTGTGAAGTCGGTCAGCGAGACATCGGGGTCTTCGGGATCGGACAGGCCTGCGCCAAACGCCAGCGTGCCGTCGCCCTTGCACATGTCATTGAGCTGGTGTGCGTTGAGGGCCAGGGCCACCAGGCGCACCATCATGCGTTCGTCCGTCTCGCTGGGATGGCGCGCCAGGGTCAGCGCATGGTCGGCGTAGTAGCCGTGGTCGATGTCGGCGATGGACAGGTTCGCCTTGAAGATGGTGGATTTGAGGGCCATGAGACAGAACCTATCAAAAACAAGAGCTGCCGCAGCAAGCCTGTGCTTGCATCGGCAGCCCTGAATGGTTGAAGCGCGCCCTTCATGGCGCGGCAAAGGATGGATTAGACGCGGCGGGCCAGCTCGGCCGCCTTGCCCACATAGGAGGCAGGCGTCATGGCCAGCAGGCGATCCTTGTCGGCCTGGGGGATTTCCAGGCCGTTGATCAGGCGGTGCAGGTCTTCGGCCTGCACGGTCTTGCCGCGCGTGACTTCCTTGAGCTTTTCGTAGGCGCCCTGCACGCCGTAGCGGCGCATGACGGTCTGGATGGGCTCGGCCAGGACTTCCCAGGCGTGGTCCAGGTCTTCCTGCAGGCGCTCTTCGTTGAGTTCGAGCTTGTTCAGGCCCGTCATCAGCGAGCTGTAGGCCAGCGTGGCATAGCCCATGGCCACGCCGATGTTGCGCAGCACGGTGGAGTCGGTCAGGTCACGCTGCCAGCGCGAGATGGGCAGCTTTTCGGCCAGGTGCTTGAGCAGTGCGTTGGCCAGGCCCAGATTGCCTTCGGCATTCTCGAAGTCGATGGGGTTGACCTTGTGCGGCATGGTGGACGAGCCGATCTCGCCGGCCTTCAGGCGCTGCTTGAAGTAGCCCAGGGACACATAGCCCCAGACATCGCGCGAGAAGTCGATGAGGATGGTGTTGGCGCGTGCGATGGCGTCGAACAGCTCGGCCATGTAGTCATGCGGCTCGATCTGGATCGAGTAGGGCTGGAAGCTCAGGCCCAGACCCTGGGGCTCGGGCGACTCGATCACCTTCTTGCTGAAGGCTTCCCAGTCGAACTCGGGCCAGGCCGACAGATGGGCGTTGTAGTTGCCGACGGCGCCATTCATCTTGGCCAGGAGCTTGACCTCGGCGATGCGGGCAGCGGCCTTTTCCAGACGCACCAGCACGTTGGCGATTTCCTTGCCCACGGTGGTGGGGCTGGCGGTCTGGCCGTGCGTGCGGCTGAGCATGGGCACGGCCGCGTAGGCGTGGGCCATCTCGCGCAGCTTGGCGGTGATGCCCGTCAAGGCCGGCAGCAGCACGCTGTCACGACCGGCGCGCAGTTGCAGCGCATGGCTGGTGTTGTTGATGTCTTCGCTGGTGCAGGCGAAATGCACGAATTCGGCGGCCTTGAGCAGTTCGGGACGGCCGTCGAACTTGCCCTTGATCCAATACTCCACGGCCTTGACGTCGTGGTTGGTGGTCTTTTCGATGTCCTTGATGGCTACGGCATCGGCCTCGGAGAAGTTCTTCACCAGATCCTGCAGATAGACGCGGGCGCCTTCGGTCAGGGGCTTGAACTCGGCAAAGCCGGCGTCCGACAGGGCGATGAACCAGGTCACCTCCACCTGCACGCGGCGGTGCATGTATCCCATCTCGCTCATGATCGGGCGCAGAGGAGACAGTTTGGCGGCGTAGCGGCCGTCGAGCGGGGACAGGGCGGAGATGTGCGGCAGATTCATGGGCCGTGATTGTAGGTGCGTGCGGCAAAAACGGGGGCTGTAGGGGGAGATCGCCGGGCAGCGCATAGAATCGGCTGCCCGCCCATGGGCCGCCTCTTCGCCACGGAAAACAGCCATGAAACTGATAGGTTCCTCCACCAGCGCCTACGTACGCAAGGTACGCGTCGTACTGGCCGAGAAAAGGCTCGACTATCAGTTCGTCGAGGAAAACCCCTGGAGCCGCGAGCTGTCGCCGGGCACCGGCAACCCGCTGGGCAAGGTGCCGCGCCTGGTCATGGACGGCAGCGATGCCATGTTCGACTCGCGCGTGATCGTCGAATATCTGGACACACTTTCCCCGGTAGGCAAGCTGATCCCCGGCACAGGCCGCGAGCGTGCCGAGATCAAGACCTGGGAAGCCCTGGCCGATGGCGTGCTGGACGCCGGAGCTCTGGCCCGCCTCGAAGCCACCTGGGATGGCCGCAGCGAGGAGCAGCGTTGCCAGGCCTGGATAGACCGCCAGCTGGCCAAGGTGCGCGCCGCACTGAACGTGATGTCCCAGGGCCTGGGCGACAAGCCCTATTGCTGCGGCATCCACTTCACCCTGGCCGACGTGTGCGTGGGCTGTGCCCTGGGCTGGCTGGACTTTCGCTTTCCCGAACTGGACTGGCGCGCCGACCACCCCAATCTGGCCACCTTGCAGGCCAAGCTGGCGGAACGCGCCAGCTTTGCGGCCACACGCCCGCCTCAGCCCTGAAAACGGGTCACCCCCGCAACGACAACTGCAACGGCAACAAAAAAGGCCACCCGATGGGTGGCCTTTTTGCTGGCATAAAAAAGTTGCGAAGCATCCCGAAACGAATAAAGAGAGGGAGGGAGGAGAAGCGCTTCGGGCGGAACAGTTCAGGACTGTGGCCCCAGAGGCTTCGCAACGTGAAATTCGGTCTGGATACCCTCTCTCGTCAACCTGTCCAATAGATGAGCTACTTTTGCAGAAGTTCCAGGGGTCGGGGGCGGGAAAAATGTAACATTTTGACGAGGAGCGTCATTCTGCTGTAGGCCGTGTTCGATGGATGCTGACGGGATGGCGTCGGCCAGGGCCGACCACCTTCCCTCCCCGCATCCTCACACCAGAGCGGCCCCCGTGAAAACCGCTTCCCACAGGGCCTTGACCGGCGCACTGAGCGGTTCGGCCTGGCCGGGTACCAATTGGGCCGTCCGCTCGTCCAGCCGCGCCACGTGCTGCAGGCGGCGCAGTTCACGGTAGGCCCGGGCAGCCTGCTGGCCCACGCCTGCAGGCAGCAGGCCAGCCTCTTCCGCACGCTGCAGCAGCGCGATGTTGCCAAGATTGGCCATCAGACCCGGATGCAGGGCCGATTGCGAGAGAACCAGGTACTGGACGGCGAACTCCACATCGACCATGCCACCGGGACTGTGCTTGACGTCGAAGAGGCCGCCGCGCACCGGATGCGCAGTGCGAACGCGTTCGCGCATGGCCACGATCTCGTCGCGCAGGGCCGCGGCGTCGCGCGGTGCGGTGATCACGGCCTCGCGCACGGCGTCGAAGCGGGCCTGCAGATCGTCGCTGCCCAGCACGAAGCGCGCCCGCGTCATGGCCTGGTGCTCCCAGGTCCATGCCGTGTTGCTGCCGCGCTGCTGCTGGTAGTTGGCATAGGAGGCAAAACTGGTGACCAGCAGGCCGGAGTTGCCGTTGGGGCGCAGCGCGGTGTCGATCTCGAACAGGTCGCCCTCACCCGTCTTGACGGCCAGCCAGTTGATGAGCTTGCGCACAAAGGCGGCATAGATCTCGGAGGCGTGCTCGTCGTCGTCATCGAAGACGAAGACGATGTCCAGGTCGCTGCCGTAGCCCAGCTCCTTGCCGCCGAGCTTGCCGTAGCCAATGATGGCGAACTGCGGCGACTCGCGGTGGCGGTTCTTGAGCCGGCTCCAGCACCAGCTGGCCGTCACGCGCAGCACGCAGTCGGCCAGCGCACTGAGGTCATCCGCCACCTGCTCGACCGTGATGCGGCCCTCGATATCACGCGCCAGCGTGCGAAAGACCTCGGCATGGTGAGCGCGGCGCAGCAAGTTCAGCAGGGTTTCGTCGTCGTCCTCGCCCGTGGTCTGCAGCGCGGCCAGGCGCAGGGCCAGCTCATGCTCGAAATCCATGGGGGAGAAGCGCTCGCCCAGCATGGCGTCGTTGGCCAGCTCGTCGATCACGCCCGGGTGCTGCTGCAGATAGCGCGCGGGCCAGCGCGCCGCGCCCAGCAGGTCCAGCAGCCGCTCGTGCACGGCAGGGCGCTCCAGCAGCAGGGCCAGATAGCTTTCGCGGCGCAGCAGCGGCTCCAGCCAGTTCAGAAAGCGCACTGCGGCGTCTTCGGGCACGCTGCGCTCGGCCACCCATTGCGCCGTGCGCTGCACAAGGCGGAACAGCCGGCTGCGCGCCTCGTCGCGCAGGTTGGCGATGCGGGCGTTGCCGCGCCAGTCGGCCACGTGGGCGGCCAGGGCGGGCGGCAACTGCTCCATGAGTCCATCGATCTCGCGCGGCGTTCCTCCCTGGGCAGGGCTGCGGGCGCCGTTGCAGCGGCCCGCGCTGCATTGCGGCGGGGCCGAGCCGCCGAGCAGGGTGTCGAACTCCTCGGCCACCTTTTCGCGGTGGGCGTCGAACTGGTGCAGGAAGGCGCAGGTATCGGCAAAGCCCATGGTGCGCGCAATCCATTCGAGGTCGTCATCGCGCGTGGGCAGCACATGGGTCTGCTGGTCGTCCAGATACTGGATGCGGTGCTCGACACGGCGCAAAAAGGTATAGGCCGCGCCCAGGGCGTCGGCCACTTCCTGGCTCATGAGGCCGGCGCGCGCCAGGCGCCCCAGCGCCTCCAGCGTGGGGCGGCAGCGCAGCTCGGGGAACTGGCCGCCACGCACCACCTGCAGCAATTGCACGGTGAATTCGATCTCGCGGATACCGCCGCGCGAGAGCTTGACGTCATTGGAGCGGCCGGGATGGCCCGCGCTGCGCCGCGCCGCATGCTCGCGGATCTGGCGGTGCAGCGAACGCAGCGCATCGAAGACCGCGTAATCCAGATAGCGGCGAAAGACGAAAGGCAGGACCACGGCGCGCAGCGCCTGCACCTGCGTGGAGCGCACGCTGTCCATGGGCGCCACCACCCGGCTCTTGAGCCAGGCGAAGCGCTCCCACTCGCGGCCATGGGTCTGCAGATACTCTTCCAGCGAGGCCAGCGAGACAGCCGACGGCCCCGAGTTGCCGTTGGGCCGCAGCGCCAGGTCCACGCGGAACACGAATCCGTGCTCGGTGGTGTCGCCGATCAGGCCATAGATGCCTTTGACAACGCGCGCGAAGTACTCATGGTTGGAGAGAACGCCGCGCCCGTCAGGCAGGCCGGCCGTGTCGCCGTCCTGCTCGTAGACGTAGATCAGGTCGATGTCGCTGGAGACATTGAGCTCGCGCGCGCCCAGCTTGCCCATGCCGATGATCCACAGCTGCACGGGCCGGCCCTCGGGGCCTTGCGGTGCGCCATGGCGCGCATCGAGTTCGGCACGCACCTGGATGCAGGCGCGCTCCAGCGCCAGCTCGGCCAGCTCGGTCACGGCCCGCGTGACCACGGCCAGCGGCGCCTGCTGCTCGCAGTCGAGCACCATGGTGCGCTCCATGACCAGCTGGCGCAGCACGCGCAGCGCGGCCGACAGGTCCAGCCCGCGCTCCAGCAGCGCCGCCAGGGCCTGCTCCATGGAGGCGCGCTCGGGCGGGCCCGGCGGCAACAGGCTCAACTCGTCGCCATAGCGACGATGCAGCCGTTGGTGGAAACGGGAATAGGCGGCCTGTGCGGGGACATTCAAGGCCGTGTCTGCCATTGCGTGCTCTGAGGATTGCATACGGAACGCGAAAGAAGCGGCCACTCACGCGCAGAGGGATCGCAGCAACCCTTGGTTACCGTCCGGTCCCTGGGGGGGCCGGTCATAATTCCCGTCATAGCTGATGCCGCCGATGATCGAACCGAAACCGCACCCCACACGCCTGACCCGTTGGATGGCCGGCCTTGCGCGGTGGTCACTGGGGCTGGTCCTGGCCTTCTGGCTGGTCCTGGGCTCCGTGTGGGGGGTGCTCCATGGCTGGATTGTGCCGCGAATCGGCGAATGGCGTCCTCAGCTGGAATCCCTGGCCTCACGCACGCTGGGCCTACCCGTGCACATAGGCAGCATCACGGCCCGCAGCGAGGGACTGGTCCCCCGGTTCGAGCTGGGCGACGTGGTGGTCGAAGACCCAGAACACTCCGCGGACGCCCTGCGCCTGCCCAGCGTGGTGGTGGCCGTTTCGGCCCGCTCGCTGATGCGCCTGGGCGTGGAGCAGATCTATATCGACCGCCCCGAACTCGTGGTCCGCCGCGCGGCCGATGGCCGTGTCTTCGTGGCCGGCATCGAGATCAGCCCTTCATCGGGCGGGGACAATGCCGCCACCGACTGGCTGTTTTCCCAGACCGAGCTGGCCCTGCGTGGCGGCAGCCTGCTGTGGGAGGACGAGCTGCGCCAGGCACAGCCGCTGGCCTTGCGCGATGTGGACCTGGTGCTGCGCAACAAGGGCTGGAGCCACGGAATCCGCCTGGATGCCACGCCGCCCGAAGGCTGGGGCGAGCGCTTCATGCTCGCCGGCCTGTTCCGCGAGCCGCTGCTGTCCACGCACGAGGGCAACTGGCAGCGCTGGAGCGGACAGGCCCATGCGATGTTCACGCAGATCGACCTGTCCCGGCTCGGGCAGTACATGGATACGTCCGACCTGCGCCTGCAGCAGGGCCGGGGCGCACTGCGCGCCTGGATCGACCTGCGCCAGGGCCAGCCCGTGGGTGCCATGGCCGATGTGGCGGTGAATGCCCTGCAACTGCAGTGGCGCGAGAACCTGGAGCCGCTGCAACTGCAGGCGCTGACGGGCCGGCTGAGCGTGCAGCACCAGGATGGCTGGCGCTTCGCCGCGCAGAACCTGGAGTTCTCCACGGGTGACGGCCTGCACTGGCCTGCCGGCAATCTGCGCGCGCGCTACAACCCTGCGGGCGCCAGCACGCAGGGGGCGCTGGGCGAGCAGGGCGAGTTCCAGGCCGATGGCATTGACCTGGCCATCCTCGCCCAGCTGGGCCAGCGCCTGCCGCTGCCCGAGCAGCTGCAGCGCCATCTGGCCGACATGGCCCCGGCCGGCCAGCTGCGCCAGTTCCAGGGAAGCTGGCGCGGTCCGCTGCAGGCTGTGCAGCAGTACAAGGCCAGCGGCGAGCTGCAGCAGCTGTCGATCGACGGAGTGGCATCGTCCGAAGGCCCCACGAAGCCGGGCATGCCCGGCATCAAGGGCCTGAACGCGCGCTTTTCGCTGGACCAGGACGGCGGACAGGCGCAGCTGGAGATGGAGGGCACGGGGCAGCAGCCGGCCGCACTGTCCTTTCCTGGCGTCTTCGAGGAACCCGAGATCCCGCTGCACCGCCTGCAGGCCAGCCTGCGCTGGCAGTTGCGCGGCCAGGCCATCAGCGTGCAGGTGCCCAGCCTGCGCTTTGCCAACGATGACACCGAGGGCGAGGCCCGTGCGCAATGGCACACCGGCGACGGCAGCGACAAGCACCCGCGCTTTCCGGGCGTGCTGGACCTGCAGGGCCAGTTGCGCAACGCAGACGGCACGCGCGTGCACCGCTACCTGCCGCTGGAAATCCCCGCCGATGCGCGCCACTACGTGCGAGAGGCCATCCACGCCGGGCGCGCAAGCACGGTGAACTTCAAGGTGCGCGGCCACCTGGACCACGTGCCGGCCGAAAAGCCCAGCCAGGGCGAGTTCCATATCGCTGCCAAGCTGCATGACGTGCACTATGAATATGTGCCGCCCCATCTGCTCACGCATGGCGAGGCGCCCTGGCCGGCTCTGGTCGATCTGTCGGGTGAGCTGGTCTTCGACCGTTCATCGATGGCCGTGCGCAATGCACGCGGCGAGTTCGCGGGCTACCCGCAGCTGCAGATGCGCGACATCCAGGCCAGCATTCCCAACCTGGGCCACACCGAGGTGGCCGTCACCGCCAAGGGCCAGGGCCCGCTGGCCGACATGCTGGGCGTGGTCAAGACCTCGGCCCTGTCGGCGCTGACCGGGCACGTGCTGGACGGCAGCGAGGCCACGGGCGCCGCGCAACTGGCCCTGCAGCTGCAATTGCCCATCGACCATCTGGACCGCAGCAAGGTGTCTGGACAGGTCACGCTGGCGGGCAACTCCCTGCAGCTCGATGATCAGACGCCCCATCTGAGCCAGTTGCGCGGGGCCGTCAAGTTCTCCGAAACCGGCTTCTCGCTGGCCGGCCTGCAGGCGCGCGCGCTGGGCGGTGAGCTGCGCGCCGATGGCGGCATGCAGGCGCTGGCGCGCAATGCGCCGGCCACCGAATCGTCCGTCAAGGTGCGCGTGCAGGGCACGGCCACGGCACAGGGGCTGCGCGAAGCCAGGGAACTGGGCTGGGTGGCCGACCTGGCCCGCCATGCCGAAGGCCAGTCGCCCTATTCCCTGCTGCTGAAGGTGCGGCGCGGAACACCCGAAATCCAGGTCCAGTCCAGCCTGCAAGGCATGCGCATCAACCTGCCCGCCCCGCTGGGCAAGGCGGCGGAGTCCATCCAGCCATTGAACGTGAGCCACCAGCTCGCACCCGCCAGCTTCACCTCGCCCGATGCCCCGCTGCGCGACCAGATCAGCGTGCAACTGGGCGATACGGGCTCGGTGTTCTATGAGCGCGACATCAGTGGCAAGCACAGCCGTGTGCTGCACGGCAGCATCCTCATCGGCCAGGAAGCGGGCACGGCCTCCACTTCGGGCCAGGGCGTGCAGGCCCACGTGCAGCTGCCGCTCTTCAATCTCGACGACTGGCTGGCACTGGCGCCGCAGCCCAGCGGCGCCAAGCCGGAGCCCGCCGATGCCGCGGACCCTGCGCGCGAATACCTCCCAGACCGGCTGACCCTGCGCGTCAAGCAGCTGCAGGCCAAGGGACGGCAGCTGCACGACGTGGTGGCGGGCATCTCGCGCGATGGCGGCTCGTGGCACAGCAACCTCGCCTCCCAGGAGCTTGACGGCTACGTGGGCTTTCGCGAAGGCACGGATGCCCAGCCCGAAGGGCAGTTGGTGGCCCGGCTGTCGCGCCTGACGGTGCCCGAGGCCAAATCCGACCGCGTGGATGCCCTGTTCAGCGAGGGGCCGCGCCAGTTGCCGGCCCTGCAGATCGTGGTGGACGACATGCACCTGTCAGGCCACGCCCTGGGCCGCCTGGAAGTGGAGGCCCGCAACCGCCCCGTTCCCGGCGATGCGGCGGCGCGCGAATGGCAGTTGTCACGCTTCAACATCGCCACGCCCGAGGCCACGCTGACGGCCAGCGGCCAGTGGCGCCTGCCCCAGGGCCAGTCCGAGCACCCGGGGCGCAGCCAGTTGCAGTTCCAGCTGGACCTGCGCGACGTGGGCAAGCTGCTCACGCGCTTTGACATGCCTGGCGTGGTGGGCAACGGCAAGGGCGTGCTGCAGGGCTCGGCGGGCTGGACGGGCTCGCCCATCACGCCCGACTTCCGCAGCCTCTCTGGCTCCATGCACCTGGATGTGCAGACCGGCCAGTTCCTCAAGGCCGAGCCGGGCCTGGCCAAGCTGCTGAGCGTGCTCAGCCTGCAGGCGCTGCCCCGCCGGCTGACGCTGGATTTCCGCGATGTGTTCAGCAACGGCTTCGCCTTCGACTTCATGCGCGGCGACGTGCAGATCACCGACGGCGTGGCGCGCACCAACAACATGCAGATGAAGGGCGTCAACGCCGCCGTGCTGATGGAGGGCACGGCCGACCTGGTCCAGGAGACGCAGAATCTGCATGTGGTGGTGGTGCCCGAGATCAATGCCATGACGGCCTCCCTGGTGGCCACGGCCATCAACCCCGTGGTCGGCCTGGGCAGCTTCCTGGCGCAGGTGCTGCTGCGCGGCCCGCTGATCGCGGCGGCCACCAAGGAATTCCGCATCGACGGCAGCTGGGACGAGCCCCAGGTCACGGCCCTGCCGCGGCGCCGGGCCACGACACCCTCCGATCCTGCCGCCAACAGCCCCGCCAGCACGCCCTCCGGCGCCACCGAGCCCGCTTCTTCAGGAGAGAACCCATGAAAATCGCAGCCCTGCAAATGGTGTCGGAACCCGATGTGCGCGCCAACCTCGACCAGGCGCTGGCACTGCTGCGCCAGGCGCGCGACCAGGGGGCCGAACTCGCGGCCCTGCCCGAGTATTTCTGCGCCATGGGTCTGCGCGACACCGACAAGCTGGCCTACCGCGAGAGCTTCGGCGCAGGCCCCATCCAGGACTTCCTGCGCCGCGCCGCGCGCGAGCTGCAGCTGTGGATCGTCGGCGGCACCCTGCCCCTGGTGGCCGATGACGACGCCCACGTGCTCAACAGCTCCCTGGTGTTCTCGCCCGAGGGCGAATGCGTGGCGCGCTACGACAAGATCCACCTGTTCCACTACGACAACGGACGCGAGCGCTACACGGAAGCCGCCGTGGTCCAGGCGGGCCACACGCCCGTGACCTGCGACATCACCGCGCGCGAGGGCGAGACCTGGCGCCTGGGTCTGAGCGTGTGCTACGACCTGCGTTTTCCCGAGCTGTACCGCCGCCTTGCCGAGCAGGGCGCCGACCTGCTGCTGGTGCCCGCCGCCTTCACCCACATCACGGGTCTGGCGCACTGGGAAGTGCTGCTGCGCGCCCGCGCCATAGAAAACCAGGCCTACCTGCTGGCGCCCGCCCAGGGCGGCCACCATGAAAACGGCCGCCGTACCTGGGGCCACAGCCTGCTGGCCGATCCCTGGGGCATGGTGCTGGCGCAGCAGGCCGAGGGCGCCGGCGTGGTGCTGGGCGAGATCAAGCGCGAGCGCCTGGCGCATGTGCGCCGCCAGCTGCCGGCCCTGGAGCACCGCGTCCTGTGAATCCAACGCACCCGCCCATGTCGCCGATGTCGCCCATGCCCGAAGGCCGCTGGCCCTGGCGCCGCTGGCGCACGGCCTGGCGCCGCTGGTCGCTGTGGAGCCTGCTGGTCGCCCTGGTCCTGAGCATGCTCGTCACCATGGTCTGGCTGGCCGGGCGCTATGAGGCCTCCCAGGTCCAGGACAAGCTGGAGCGCGACACGGCCAATGCCGTGGCCGACATACGCGCCGCGCTCAACCGCAACCTGCAGGACCTGCAGGCGCTGAACGCGCCCGACAACGAGCCCGCCGAATGGAAGACCCGCGCTGCCGAGCTGCTGCAGGTGCGCCGCGAGCTGATGCGCATCGAGTGGCGCGACGCGGGCCTGCAGATCCGCTCCCATGCCGAGACCCCCTATCGCAACGTGCAGTGGGAAGACCAGCTGCGCACGAACAACACCCACCCCGAGGCCGTGCTGACCTGCACCCACGCGCGCCGCCTCAACGGCCCCGCCTACTCGCCCAGCTACTTCCAGCTGCTGGCCGAGGGCCTGGGCACGGAGATGATGGAGGTCTGCCTGCCGCTGACGCAAAGCGGCCACATCATCGGCTTCGTCATCGGCACCTACAGCCTGCAAAGCCTGCTGATCACCCAGGTCAGCAAGAACCTGCCGCGCACCCAGGAAGTGTCCTTCACCGAGCCCGACGGCACGCGCTTGGCCCTGCTGGGCGCCTCCTGGCGCGGCACGCGCATGTTCACGGCGCAGCAGCTGCTGGATCTGCCCGGCAGCACCCTGGTGCTGCGCATGGACAGCTGGCACCGCGCGCCCAGCGTGTTCCCCAACGTGCTCACGGCCCTGGTGACGCTGATGTCCATCGCCCTGGTCTCCGTGGTCGCCGTGCTGGTGCGCGACAACCGCCGCCGCCTGCGTGCCGAGCGCGACCTGGGCGATGCGCTGGCCTTTCGCAAGGCCATGGAGGACTCGCTGGTCACGGGCCTACGCGCGCGCGACCTGCAGGGCCGCATCAGCTATGTGAATCCGGCCTTCTGCAACATGGTGGGCTTCACGGCCGAGGAGCTGCTGGGCCTGAGCATCGCGCCCTACTGGCCGCCTGAGCGCGCCGAAATCTACGCGCGCCGGCGCGACAACCGCCTGTCCGGCAACGCACCGCCGCCGCGCGAGGGCCACGAAAGCATCTTCATGCGCAAGGACGGCACACGCATTCCGGTGCTGATCTTCGAGGCGCCGCTGATCAACGCCCAGGGCCAGCACACGGGCTGGATGAGCGCCTTCATCGACATCAGCGAGCAAAAGCGCATGGAAGAGATCTCGCGCGCCTCGCAGGAGCGCCTGCAGGCCACGGCCCGCCTGGCCACCGTGGGCGAAATGGCGTCGCTGCTCAGCCATGAACTCACCCAGCCGCTGGTGGCCATCTCCAGCTACGCCACGGGATCGCTGAACATGCTGGGCAGCGACGACGGTGCGGCAGGCAGCGCCGGCAACGAAGCCCATCTGCGCCAGCAGTTGCAGGACTTGCGCATGGCCATGGAGCGCATCAGCTTCCAGGCCGACCGTGCAGGCCGCGTGATCAAGAGCGTGCGCGACTTCGTGCGGCGGCGCGACCAATCACGCGAAGTCATAGGTGCCGCCGAACTCATAGACGCCGTGCTGCCGCTGGTCAGCCTGCAGGCGCGCAACCTGGGCGTGCGCGTGACCACCGATATCGAGCCCGGCCTGTCGCCCGTGCTCTGCGATCCGACCATGATCGAGCAGGTGCTGCTCAACCTGGCGCGCAACGGCATGCAGGCCATGGACTCGCCCGAGACCGTGGACCGCGAACTGCAGTTGCGCGTGCGGCGCGCGGCCGCCAGCACGCGCCGCAGCTGGGTGGAATTCGCCGTCATCGACTGCGGCAGCGGCATCCCCAAGCATGTGGCGGAGCAGTTGTTCACGCCCTTCTTTACCACGCGCAACGAGGGCATGGGCCTGGGCCTGAGCCTGTGCCGCACCGTGGTCGAACAGCATGGCGGCCACCTGCAGCACAGCCCGCACAGCCCGCGCGGAACCGTCTTCGCCTTCACGCTGCCGACCCACAACCCGGCACAGGTGGAACCATAGATGGAACAATAGGCCCATGGAACCTGTACCCGACGCCACCGTCTACATCGTCGATGACGACACCGATGTACGCGAAGCGCTGGCCTGGCTGCTGCGCTCGCGCCGCCTGCTCAGCGAATGCTATGACAGCGCAGAGGCCTTCGACGCCATGCTGCAGTCGCGCCCGCCGCCACGCAATCCCTGCTGCCTGCTGCTGGACATGCGCATGGGCGGCATGAGCGGGCTGGCGCTGTTCAACCTCATGCTGGAGCGCAACCAGATCGCGGGCATGCCCGTGATCTTCCTGACCGGCCATGCCGACGTGCCCACGGCCGTGGACACGGTCAAGCGCGGCGCCTTCGATTTCTGCGAGAAGCCCTTTTCGGACAACGCGCTCGTGGACCGCATCGAGCAGGCGCTGGAACTGTCAGCCCAGCACCAGGCCGAGACCCGCGCTCGCGAGGCCGTGCGTGCGCGCTTCAACGAACTGACGGAGCGCGAGCGCGACGTGATGCGGCTGGTGGTGGAGGGCATTCCCAACAAGCTCATCGCCGACCAGCTGGACATCAGCGTGCGCACCGTCGAAGTCCACCGCGCGCGCGTCTTCGACAAGATGCAGGTCAAGTCGGCCGTGGAACTGGCCAACCTGCTGCGCACGCACGGCTGACGTCTTCAGAAATACGTGGCGATCACGTCGACCACGTCGTAGCCATCGTTGACGACGGCCATCTGCCGCCATTTGTCGAAGGTCAGGCAGGGGTGGGAGATATCGAAGGCCAGCATGTCGCCGACGCGCAGGCCATCGTCCTCGGCCACCTTCAGGAAAGCATGCTGGTCCATCATGGCCGTGACCTCCCAATGGGGCGGTGCGGCCACCGGCGCGGCATCACCGGGGCGGTAGCGCAGCGCGGGCCGGGGCGGCACGGCCTCGAAGGCGGTATCGCGCTTGCCCAGCGCCACGATGGCGCGGCCAGGCTCGGGCAGTGACTGCACATAGGCCCAGACCTGCAGCGCAGGCAGCAGGCTGGCACGCATCTGCTGCGCCACGGGATTGGTCTGGTCGATGCGCTGCTGCGCTGCCTGGTAGATGCCCGCGTCATGCGTGAGATAGCAGCCGGGGCGCAGCACCAGATCCAGCGCTCCCCCTATATCGGCCTTGCCGAATTCCTGGGCCACCACGTCGTACCAGGCCGAGCCGGCCCCCGTGAGCACGGCTGGGCTGCGCTGCAATCGTCCGTCGCTTGCGAGCCGCTCAAGCCAGTGAACGGCGCGCCGCAGCAGGGTGCGGATGGCATCCTCTTCCTTGAGCACGCCTTCGTAGACCTCGATGCCGGCCAGTTGCACGGCCGCGCCAGCCCTTGCCAGCGCGTCCAGCAGCGGCTGCATCTGCGCATCGGAGCGCACACCCGTGCGCCCGCCGGGCGGGCCCAGCTCGATCAGGACCTGCACGGACTGGCCCGCCGCGCCAAAGAAGGCCGCCAGTTGCTCGACCTGCTCGGCGCAGTCCACCAGGCAGAAGAACTCGAAACCGGGATCAGCCAGCAGCTCGGCCACGGTGGCCATATTGCGCCGTCCGATCAGTTGGTTGGCCATGAGCACGCGGCGCACGCCGTGGGCATGGGCCACGCGTGTCTGCTGGGCGGTTGCCAAGGTGATGCCCCAGGCGCCCGCATCAATCTGCTGGCGGAACAGGCGGGGCGCCATGGTCGTCTTGCCGTGGGGCGCGAGCTTGGCGCCGTAGGCGTCCACAAAGCGCTGCATCCAGGCCAGGTTGTGCGCCAGGCGCGACTGCGAGAGCACGGCGGCCGGCAGGCCCAGATCCTCGCGCAGCAGGTTCCAGCCCTGCGCTGCGGCGTCCTGCGGCGCGCTGGGCGCCGACAGTGCACCCAGGCCCTTGTCGAGCGGGCTGACCACGTCGGCCATGCCTGCTGTGCTTGCTTCACTCATACGACTCCCCATTGATGGATGGGTGCCAGCATAGGGCAAGGCAGGTGGCCACCCACGCAAAAACGCCCCGCGTTGCGGGGCGTTGCATCCGAGCCAGAGCCGGGATCAGCGGGGCTGCTGGTACTGGGGCTGGTATTGCGGCTGCTGGTATTGCGGCTGCTGTTGATACTGGGGCTGCTGCTGATGTTGCTGCGGGATCTCGCCCACGAAGATTTCCACGCGGCGGTTCATGGCGCGGCCGCTGGCCGAGTCGTTGGAAGCCACGGGCTGGTGCGAGCCACGGCCTTCGGTGGCGATGCGAGCGCCCGAGACGCCGCGCATCGTCAGGTAGTTGCGCGTGCTGTTGGCGCGGTCCAGCGACAGCGGGTTGTTGATGGCGTCCGAGCCCGTGCTGTCGGTGTGGCCGATGATGCGCACCTCGGCATTGGGGTTGTTGCGCAGGCCTTCGGCGAAGCGGTCCAGGATGGGGGCGAAGTTGCCCTTGATGTCGGAACGGTTGGTATCGAACGAGATGTCGCTGGGAATGTCCAGCTTGAGCTGGTTGTCGGCCGTCTGGCTCACGTTCACGCCCGTGCCCTGGGTGGCCTGCTCCATCTCGCGCTTTTGCTTTTCCATGTTCTGCGACCAGATGTAGGTGCCCAGTGCACCCACGCCGGCACCGATCACGGCGCCCGTGCCGGCTCTGCCGCCGGTGACCGCGCCCAGCACGGCGCCGGCTGCAGCGCCCACGCCAGCGCCCGTGGCCGTTCGGCGCTGGGTGTCGCTCATGTTCGCGCAGCCGGAGATGAACAGTGCGGCAGCCGTTGCGGCGGCCAGAACGATGTGCTTGCGCATGGGAAACTCCTTTTGAATCTTGGGGACGCGCCGTGCGGTAGCGCCAGGGTCCCCATTGTGGAAAGCAGGCTGAGCACAGCCTATCAGTGCGGGCAGGGCATACCCGTAGGACGGCGCCCGCTCCGCGAGGCTGCCTCCACGGCCGTCACGGGCCGCTGCGATCCTGCCCGGGAGAGGGTTTGTCTGGAGACGGATGCGAATCCCGTGGCGTGTCCACGGGCAACTCGCCCTTGCGGCGCCCGGAGAACATGGTCCACCACACAATAGCGACCAGAATCACCAAGGCCAGCAGTGCTTCGAGCAAAATCAACCCCATGAATTTCCACCTCCTGCGCCATGCCGCGATGGCGCTGATTGTAGGGACGCTGGTCGCCTGCACGACCACCACCAAGCCGGTCTATGACCCTTCGCCCGTGCCCGACCTGCAGCCGGGAGGCCCGGTCACCGTGACACCCAGGCCCCCGCTGGTCACGAGCACCCCCACCAAGAGCCGCTGGATCGCAGCCGACTGGAGCGAATTGCCCGGCCTGCAGGAAGACGCGCTGCACGAAGCCTGGAATGCCTGGCTCAAGAACTGCGAACGGCCCAGTTCGGTCTTCGCGGGCCTGTGCCGGGACGTGCGCCAGTTGAGCATTGCCACGGGCGACGAGCAGCGCGCCTGGCTCATGGCCAATCTGCAGCCCTACCGCATCGAAGCGCTGGGCGGTGGCCCGGACGGCATGCTGACCGCCTACTACGAGCCGCTGTTCGAGGCACGGCGCCTGCCGGGCGACGGCTTCAACGTGCCGCTGTACAAGACGCCGGCCGGCGCCGGCTTCGGCAGCCGCAAGCCCTGGTTCTCGCGCCAGCAGATCGAGACGATGCCCGAGGCCCAGGCGGCCCTGGCCGGCCGCGCCATCGCCTGGATGCGCGACCCCGTCGATGCGATGGTGCTGCACATCCAGGGATCGGGGCGCCTGAACATCACCGAGCCCACAGGCGCGCAACGCACGATCCGCGTCGCCTTTGCGGGCACCAATGACCAGCCCTACAAGAGCGTGGGCCGCTGGCTGCTGGACCAGGGACTGGTGCGCGACGCCACCTGGCCCGGCATCAGCGCCTGGGTGGCCGCCAACCCCGGCCGCGTCAATGAAATGCTGTGGAGCAACCCGCGCTATGTCTTCTTCCGCGAGGAGCCCCTGGAAGGCCTGGACCTGCAATTCGGCCCCAAGGGCGCCCAGGGCGTGGCCCTGACGCCAGGCCGCTCCATCGCCGTGGACAAGCAGAGCATTCCCTACGGCACGCCGGTCTGGCTGTCCACATCCGGGCCCACCGTGGCCCTGAACCGCCTGGTCTTTGCGCAGGACACGGGCAGCGCCATCGTCGGCGCCGTGCGCGCCGACTACTTCATGGGCTGGGGCCCGGAAGCCGGCGACCTGGCCGGCCGCATCAAGCAGAACCTGCGCCTGTGGGCCTTCTGGCCGCGCGCCCTGGCGAGCCAGGCACCGCACTTGAGGTGACCCCCTGAGCGGCTACGCCGCTTCCTCCCGCTTTGGGGTGCGCCGGTTTTATCCTTTACGCCAAGGCTCGCCCCGCATGGCACAAGACCAGCGCAGACACACCTCTATCCACTGTCCTTCGCTCTGGCGCAGCCCAACGCCAGGGGCGCCGAGCAAGAGCCGCCTCGCGGCGAGGGCGCCGTCCCCCTCAGGGGGAAGGCGCGCAGCGCCTCAGGGGGTATCAAAATACCTCGTGACGCGCGGCGGTTCCTTGCCCTTGTGATAGGCCAGCTTGCGGTCGCGCAGGGCCACGTCGGCGGCAGTGACGCGGTCGAAGCGGCGCAGGTGCTCGGTCCAGGACTCGTCGATGATCTGCTCCACGTAGCGCTCGGGGTGGCTCATGCTGTGCAGCAGGCTCCAGCCCAGCGCGCCCTGGCGCATGCGGCTGCGGCGGCTTTCCTGCATGAGGGCGCGGAAGGCCTCGGCCTGGGTGGGGTCGATCTGGTACTCGATGGTGACGACCACGCGGCCGGCTTCGGGGATGTTGACCTCAGGGCGCTGGAAGGCCTTGGAGGGACTCAAATCCTCCTCGATCTGGCGGTCGCGCACCAGGCGCTGGACCAGCAGCATGCAGACCACGCCGCTGGCGGCGGCCACCATGAGGCTGCCCCGCACGCCCACCATGCTGGCCACCTGTCCCCAGAGCGCGGCGCCTGTCGCCGTACCGCCCATGATGGACATCTGGTAGATGGACATGCCGCGCGCCCGCACCCAGTTGGGCAAGGCCATCTGGGCCGAGACGCCCAGCACGTTGGCGGTGGAGATCAGCGCCATGCCGGCCAGCATCATGGCCGGCACGGCCATGTAGACATTGGGCGACAGGGCCACGGCCAGCGTGGCCAGCGCATGCACGGCGGAGCCCGACCGGATCAGACTTTCCTTGGACATGGCCTGGCGCAGGCGCGGCAGGAACATGGCGCCCACGATGGCGCCCGCACCCATGGAGGCCAGCAGCAGCGTGAAGGTCTCGGCGCCGCCCCCGCCCTCGGTGGGGCCGTGCAGGCGCTGGGCCACCAGGGGCAGCAAGGCCATCACGGCCGTGCACTGCAGGAAGAAACACACCGTGCGCGCCAGCACCGCATGCATGCGGGGCGACTCGCGCACGAACTGCAGGCCCACGCGCATGGCCGAGGGCAGGCGCTCGCGGCCCAGCGGGTTGGCCACGTGGCGGCGCTTCCAGCGGATCAGCACGATGCCCGAGAGGATGGACAGCACGGCGTTCAGCACGAACACCCAGGCGCTGCCCAGGCTGGCGATGATGGCGCCTGCCACCAGGGGGCCGATGATGCGCGAGGCGTTCATGGCCACGGCATTGAGCGCCATGGCAGAGGGCAGGTGGTGCTTGGGTACGAGTTCGGGGATCAGCGCCGAGAACACGGGCCAGCGCATGGCCAGGCCGATGCCGTTGGCAAAGGTCAGCACCAGCAGCCAGTGCGCCGTCATCTGGCCCGACAGCACGAACAGGCACAGCACCAGGGCCACGGCCGCCACCCAGAACTGGGTGACGATGAAGTAGCGGCGCCGGTCCAGGATGTCGGCCAGCGCGCCGCTGGGCAGGCCCAGCAGGAAGACGGGCAGCGTGGAGGCCGATTGCACCAGGGCCACGAGCACGGGCGAGGTGGTCAGCGAGGTCATGAGCCAGGCCGCCGCCACATCGTTCATCCACATGCAGGTGTTGGCCGCCATCCAGATCAGCCAGAGCATGCGGAAGGTGGGGCCGGACAGCGGCGCCCAGACGCCCTGCTGGGCCTGGGCCGCCTTCTGGCCTTCGGCCTCGGCAGCCGCCTTGTCGGCGGCCGTCATGCCTGACGGGTCTTCGATCAGGGTGCCCGGCGCCCCCATGCCCGAAGGCTCGGCCGGGGGCGGGGTGGAAGGCTCGGATTCAGAGGCAGGCGGCTGGGCGGGGACTGGTGTTGTTTGTTCTGCGGCCATGTGCCCCTGATTCTCGGCCCAAACGCGGGGGTGGCGCCAGAAATGGTTGTTGCACTAAGAACCACGATCACCGCCTTGCGCGGCAGGCGTTTTGCGCTACTTTTGCAGGAGCACACTGTCGCTTCGGCGCGACCTTCACAGGCCAGTCCGCCGGCCTGCGGCTACTGGTCCGGCAGGCCCTTGCCCGCCATGGGCCCCAGCTGGGACAGGGGCAGTGCATGGCTGGACTTGATCTCGCCCAGCGAGAAACTGGTCTGCATGTCCTTCACATTGGGCAGGTTCAGCAGCGTGTTGCGCGCGAACTGCGCAAAGCTGTCCAGGTCGCGCGCCACCACCTGCAGCTCGAAGGTGCCGGTTCCGCTGATGTAGTGGCAGGTCACGACCTCGGGCAGCTTGCGGATGGCGTCCTCCATCTCCAGCGTCAGCGTGCCGGCCGTGCGCACGGCATCGAGCCGCACGAAGGCCAGCACGCCCAGGCCGATCTTGTGGCGGTCGATGTCGGCGTGGTAGCCGCGGATGAAACCCGCCTCCTCCAGCGCCCGCACACGGCGCCAGCAGGGCGCGGCCGACAGGCCCACGCGCTGGGCCAGCTCGGCATTGGTCAAGCGTGCGTCGGCCTGAAGGTGGCCGAGGATGGCAATGTCGAATTTGTCCAAAGTTTGCACAAAACACCGTTTTCAAGAAAGATCCTTGCTCAGGATACTTGAAACAGCGCAAAGAAAGCAAAGACCTATCAGACGAGCACGAATACACTGAAAAAAGGCGATTTGGTTCAGACAACGAGTGCCGTGCATGCCTCTTTCCCGTTCCGGGCAGGACATGACAGGGCGCCGACCATCGATGGAGACAAGCCATGAATGCCCCACTGCCCGAAGACGTGCGCCGCGCCCTGGAGACGGTCACTCTCGACGACAAATACGCTCTGCAGCACGGCCGTGCATTCATGAGCGGAGTACAGGCCCTTGTGCGCCTGCCCATGCTGCAGCGCCAGCGCGACGCTGCAGCGGGCCTGAACACCGCAGGCTTCATCAGCGGCTACCGGGGCTCCCCGCTGGGCGGCTATGACCAGGCGCTATGGGCCGCGAAAAAGCACCTCGAATCCAACAACATCGTCTTCCAGCCCGGCGTCAATGAAGAGCTGGGCGCCACGGCCGTCTGGGGCACGCAGCAGCTGGATCTCTATCCCGAGACCAAGAAGTTCGACGGCGTCTTCGGCCTGTGGTACGGCAAGGGCCCGGGCGTGGACCGCTGCTCCGACGTGTTCAAGCACGCCAACATGGCGGGCACGGCCAGGCACGGCGGCGTGATCGCGCTGGCCGGCGACGACCACATCAGCAAGAGCAGCACGGCCGCCCACCAGAGCGACCACATCTTCAAGGCCTGCGGCACGCCGGTGTTCTTTCCCAGCAATGTGCAGGACATCCTGGACATGGGGCTGCACGCCTTTGCCATGAGCCGCTTCTCCGGCCTGTGGTCGGGCATGAAGACCATCCAGGAGGTGGTGGAGTCCTCGGCCAGCGTGTCGGTGGAGCCGGACCGCGTGAACATCATCCTGCCCGAGGACTTCCAGATGCCGCCCGGCGGCCTGCACATCCGCTGGCCCGATGCGCCGCTGGAGCAGGAACAGCGGCTGATGAATTACAAGTGGTATGCCGCCCTGGCCTATGTGCGCGCCAACCGGCTCAACCACAACGTGATCGACGGTCCCAACGACCGCTTCGGCCTGATCGCCAGCGGAAAGGCCTACAACGACATGCGCCAGGCCCTGGCCGACCTGGGCCTGGACGACGACACCTGCCGCCAGCTGGGCATACGCGTGCACAAGGTCAACGTGGTCTGGCCGCTGGAGGCCACCATCACGCGCGACTTCGCGCGCGGCCTGCAGGAAATCCTGGTGGTGGAGGAAAAGCGCCAGGTCATCGAATACCAGATCAAGGAAGAGCTCTACAACTGGCGCTCCGACGTGCGGCCCAACGTGGTCGGCAAGTTCAGCGATGAGCACGGCGGCGAATGGTCGGTGCCCAATCCCAGCCAGGACTGGCTGCTGCGCCCCAATGCGGACCTGACGCCGGCCCTCATCGCGCGCGCCATCGTCCAGCGCCTGACCAAGATCGGCGTGCCCGAACACATCGCCCAGCGCATGCACGAGCGCATTGCCGTGCTGGACGCCCGCGAGGCCGCGCTCAAGGTGGCCCAGAGCCAGCCCACGGGCGACCGCGTGCCATGGTTTTGCAGCGGCTGCCCGCACAACACCAGCACCCGCGTGCCCGAGGGCAGCCGCG